>SKNK01000294.1 GCA_007120565.1 Nitriliruptoraceae bacterium
CGAGGAGTTCGCCATCGACTGGGCCACCGTCGTCTTCAACATGTTGACGTTGCGTGGCATCTTCGGCCGCGAGATGTACGAGACCTGGTACGCCATGACGGTGATGCTGCAGTCGGGGTTGGACATCTCGCCGGTGATCACTCACCGGTTCTCCTTCGAGGAGTTCGACGAGGCGTTCGACACCGCCGCGGATGGCCGAGCGGGCAAGGTCCTGCTCGACTGGTCCACGGTGTGACTCGCCACCATGCGCCGATCGGCTCTGCCCGGACCGGTCGGAGGATCTAGGTACGTGAGGAGGCGAACGTGAACGACGCACTCCGCCGTGAGCTGGCCGGCGAGGTGGAGGCCCTTCGAGATGAGGGGACCTACAAGGCCGAACGCCTGCTGAGTTCGCCACAGGGTGGCAGCGTCACCGTCGGTGATCAGCCGCTGATCAACCTCTGCTCCAACAACTACCTCGGTCTGGCGGATCATCCCGACATCGTCGCCGCGGCTCGGGAGGCGTTGGACCGGTGGGGGTTCGGGATGGCCTCGGTCCGCTTCATCTGTGGCACCCAGGAGATCCACACGGATCTCGAGGAACGACTCTCCGGGTTCCTCGGTACCGAGGCGACGATCCTGTACAGCTCCTGCTTCGACGCGAACGCGGGGCTGTTCGAGGTGCTGCTCGATGAGCAGGACGCGGTCATCTCCGATGCGCTGAACCACGCTTCGATCATCGACGGGGTCCGCCTGTGCAAGGCGCAGCGCCTTCGCTATGCCAATGCCGACCTCGACGAGCTCGAGGTGCGCCTGCAGGAGTCGTCCGGAGCCCGCCGGCGGTTGATCGTGACCGACGGGGTCTTCTCGATGGACGGCTACCTCGCGCCGCTCGAGGGCATCTGCGACCTGGCCGATCGCTACGACGCGCTGGTGATGGTCGACGACTCCCACGCGGTTGGCTTCATCGGTGAAGGCGGTCGAGGGACGCCGGAACGCTTCGGCGTGATGGACCGGGTGGACATCATCACCGGCACGCTTGGTAAGGCGCTGGGGGGAGCCAGTGGCGGCTACACCAGCGCACGCAAGGAGATCGTCGACCTGCTGCGGCAACGGTCGCGCCCGTACCTGTTCTCCAACTCGCTCGCTCCGCCGATCGTCGCCGCTTCCCTGACGGCGATGGACCTCGTCGAACGTCATCCCGAGTTGCGCCAACGTCTGCGTGACAACGCGGCCCGGTTCCGTGCGCGCCTGGAAGCTGGCGGTCTGGACCTGCTCCCGGGAGAACACCCGATCGCACCGATCATGGTCGGGGATGCGTCACGGGCGACCACGATCGCGCAGCGAGCCTTGGAGCTCGGCGTCTACGTGACGGCCTTCAGCTTCCCGGTCGTGCCGCGAGGCCAAGCACGCATCCGTACCCAGGTGACGGCGGCACATACCGACGACGAGCTCGACCGAGCTGCCGACGTACTCATCGAGGCAGCGAACGAGTCGTGATCGCTGCTACAGCAAGCACGCCCAGTCTCGGTACTCAGTACCGACCGCTCACTGCTGCAAGTCCCCACTCGGGCACGAACTCGTCGCGGTCCCGCAGCAGATCGGTGAGCGACTCGGCATCGACCGCCGGACTCCACAACCAGCCCTGAGCGAGGTCGCAGCCGAGGGCGATGAGCTCGATCAGCTGCTCAGGGGTCTCGACGCCTTCGGCGACGGTGATCAGCCCGAAGCTGCGTGCGAGATCGATGGCGGCGGTGATCAGCGCCCGATCCTTGGGGTTGGTCGTGATCCCGCTGACGAACGTGCGGTCGATCTTGAGGATGTCGACCGGGAGCTGCCGGAGGTTGGCGAGCGACGAGTAGCCCGTTCCGAAGTCATCGATGGCGAACTTGACGCCATGACCACGTAGCTCCTCGATGGTGGCCTGAACCGAGGGGTCGCTCATGAGAGCGGATTCGGTGATCTCGAGGTGGAGACACTCGGCGTCGAGGCCAGACTCGGCCAGGGCGCCGAGCACGGTGCTCGTCAGATCACCGGACACGAACTGCCGCGGTGACACGTTGACGGACAGCATGAACGGGGTGGTCGACGCGTCTGCCCAGGCCACCCCCGTCTGGCAGGCGCTACTCAGGATCTGCCTGCCGAGCTGATCGATGAGGCCGATCTCTTCCGCCAGTTCGATGAACTGATCTGGCGGTACGAACGCATCGTCATGCCACCACCTGGCGAGGGCTTCAACACCGATGATCTGGTCGGTCGCCAGGTCGACGAGGGGTTGGTAGTACGCCTCGATCTGGTTGCACTCGAGCGCTCCTCGTAGCGCTGCGGCGCGGTCGAGGTGCTCTTGGGCCTGCTGCTGCATGGCTTCGTCGAAGAGCGCGACACGGTTGCGTCCGCTGTCCTTCGCCCGGTACATCGCGGCATCGGCGTCACGCAGGAGGTCTGCGCCGTCGGTCTCGGCATCGCCGACCGCGATCCCGATACTGGCGGTGGCCATCAACTCCACGGCCGTCAACTGGATGGGCGTGTCCAGGGCGCCCTGGATGCGTTCGCCGATCGCCAATGCCGTGAGTTCGCTCTCGATGTTCGGGCTGAGGATCGCGAACTCATCGCCACCGAATCGCGCCAGCGTGTCGGAGGGCCGCATGACCCCGCGGAGGCGGCCGACGACCCCGATGAGCAGCTCGTCACCGACGTCGTGGCCGAGGCCGTCGTTGACGAACTTGAAGCGGTCGAGGTCGAGGAAGAGCACCGCGTACGGCTGCCCGGAGCGGTGAGCGGCCAGCTTCACCTGCTGCAGGCGATCGAGGAACAACGTGCGGTTCGGCAGTTCGGTCAGCGGGTCGTGTGTCGCCAGGTGCTCGAACTGCGCGTTCGCGCCGGCGCGTTGGAGCATGAAGTCGAGGTGGTTGGCCACGTCCCCGATGAACTGGTGTCCGTTAGAGGAGAGGGTGAGACCTTGCTCGTTCCAGACGGCGATCGTCGCCGCTTCCCCGACCTCGACACGGATGACCGTGCCGGTCGGGCACCCGGCCGGTGCGATGTCTGGCACATCGGGCCAGATGACCCGAGCTTGCCACTCATCGACCCCGAGGACCCCCGTGATCGTGGTCTCGGCTGCTCTGGCGACCGAAGCGATGTCGTCGGCCGCAAGCGCGTAGCGGCCGAGTTCGGCGACCGCGGTCTGCTGGGACGCGTGAAGGGCGAGCAACTCCTGCGCGGAGGTCAGATCGGTGATGTCCGCTGACACGCCGATCATGCCGCTCAGCGCACCGGAGTCCTCGTCCATGATCGGCGAGTTGGTCACCAGCGCCATGAACGTCGAGCCGTCTCGCCGACGAACGTTGAACTGTCCCGACAGGGACTGCCCCGCCGCGACCGCAGCCATGATCTCGCTGCCCCGATCCGCATCGCCAGTGGGGATGGTCACTTCCGAGATCAGCCGCCCCAGCACCTCCGTGGCCGGCCACCCGTAGAGCCGCTCGGCTGCCGTGTTCCAGTAGCGGACGCTGCCGTCGAGGTCCGTGGCGATCACGGCTTCCCCGACCGCCTCGAGCAACTGTGCCTGGAAGCGTTGGGCTGCCTGCGCCTGTCGCTCCGCGGTGACGTCGGTGAGGGTGCCGACCCAGCCGGTCCATCCACCGTGACCGTCGGGGATCGCTCGTGTCGCGGCGAAGACCATGCGAGGTCCGGAGCCAGGAGGGTCGATCTCAAACCGGAAACGGAGCGCGATTCCATCGGCGAGGGCGTCTGCGTTGTTGGCTCGTGACCTTGCATCGATGATCGAGTCCCAGGCGCGCCCGACCGCATCCTCCGCCGGGATGCCGGTGATCTCGCTCCAGCGGGCGTTGGTGTAGACGTAGCGGTTGTCCGAGTCGGTCTGGAAGATGCCGACCGGTGCGGCGTCGGTCAGGAACCGCAACTGATCGGCGGTCTCCTGCACGACCTTGGCCCGTGCAGCGAGGAGCTGCGCGTTGAGGAAGACGTGGGCGAAGAAGGAGACCTTCGAGCGCAGGTCCGATGGTGGGATGGGGGCGAAGAGGAAGTCGACCGCACCACCCGCGTAGTGGTCCATCTGCCCGATCTCGTCACTGCTGTACGCCGTGACGAAGATGATCGGGGTCATCTCGGACTGCCACCGCTCGCGGATCAGCTTGGCCGTCTCGAAACCGTCCAACTCCGGCATGGTGACGTCTAGCAGGATCACGGCGAAGTCCTCCGCCATGACGCAGCGGAGCGCGGCGACACCGGAGTCAGCCTCGACGATCCGATGCCCCAACGGGGCCAACGCCGCCTTCATGGCGACCCGCTTCGACGAGGTGTCGTCGACGATGAGGACCGGGGCCGAGCGCAAGGACGACGGCGGTGTCGCGTCTGACGTGGACGGCTCGTCGGCGGGCTTCATGTTGAGGATGGGGCCGCCCGCTGGAGCCACGGTTCGAGTGCGGTGAGCAGTTCGTTGGTATCGACCGGCTTCGGGACGTAGTCGTTGGCCCCTGCGGCGATGCAACGCTCGCGTTCGCCACTGACGACCTTGCCCGTGACGGCGATGATCGGCACGTCACCCAACCCGTCGAGGCTGCGGATCGCGCGGATGGCCTCGTAGCCGTCCATGACCGGCATCATGATGTCCATGAGGACGATGTCGATCTTGCCTCCACCATCGACGAGGATGCTGAGGGCGGCGGCGCCGCTCTCCGCCGTGAGGACGTTTGCTCTCGAGCGTTCGAGCAGGGCGGTGAGCGCGAAGAGGTTGCGGAAGTCATCGTCTACGACGAGGACCCGGGTTCCCTTGAGGTCGGCGTGGGCTTGGCGAGAAGGGGGGCCACTCTTGGGTGACGGGGGCGGTTGAGGGGACGCCTTCGCCAGATTCGCGGCCGGTGGCGGGTCGGCGATCGGTGCCTCAGCCGCTCCGTTGGATCCGGCAACGATCGGCGCCGGCTGCGGCGCTGGCTCATCGACGGGCAGGAACACGGTGAACCTGCTCCCCTCACCTGGTGTACTGACGACCGTGATCTCACCATGGAGCAGGGCTGCCAGCTTCCTGCTGATCGTGAGGCCGAGACCGGTGCCCCCGTAGATGCGATCTGTGGAGCCGTCCCCCTGGGCGAACTCCTCGAAGATCCGAGCCTGGTCTTCGGGCTCGATCCCGATACCGGTGTCGGTGACCGTGAAGGCGACGACCGACGTCGCCTGCTCCAGCGAGGTGTTGTCCACGCTCCAACCGGAGGAGGGCGCTTCTATGCGGACGGTCACCCCGCCGTGGGCGGTGAACTTGAAGGCGTTGGCCAGGAGGTTCTTCAGGATCTGCCGGAGGCGCTGGAGATCGGTAGCGATCGTTGTGGGGCATCCGGGGTCGGCCCCGATGGCGAAGTCGAGCCCCTGGACCTTGGCAACCGGCTCGAACTCCTTGCGCAGGGCATCAGAGATCGTCTGGATCGGAACCTCGACGAAGGTGGTCGCGACCGTGCCTGACTCGGCCTTCGCGAGATCGAGGATCCCGTTGAGCAGGACCATCAGGTCGTTGCCGGATGAGCGGATGACGCTGGCGTACTCGACCTGGGTGGCGGTCATGTTGCCATCGGGGTTGTCCTCGAGCTGTTCGGCGAGCATGAGCAGGCTGTTCAGCGGCGTGCGCAGTTCATGGGACATGTTCGCGATGAACTCGGACTTGTACTTCGACGAGAGCGTGAGCTGGCCGGCCTTCTCCTCGAGGAGGCCCCTGGACTCCTCGACCTCGCGGTTGCGTTGCTCCGCCTCGGTGTTCTGCGCGGCAAGGAGGTTGGCCTGCTTGCCGAGGTCCGCGTTGGACTCCCGCAGCTCTTCCTGCTGGGTGCGCAGCTCCTCCGCCAACGACTGCGATTGCTCCAGGAGTGTTTCGGTGAGCGTGTTCGCCTCGAGGGTGTTCAGGACCAGACCGATGCTCTCGGTCAGTTGATCGAGGAACGTCAGGTGGGTCTCGGTGAACGTGGTGGTCGAGGCGAGCTCGACGACGGCGCGGACCGAACCCTCGAACAGGATGGGCAGCACGACGATGTTGAGCGGAGTGGCTGCGCCCAGTCCTGAGTTGATCCGGACGTAGTCGCCGGGGACCTCGGTCAGCAGGATCCGCTTGCCCTCCTTCGCGCACTGTCCGACGAGACCCTCCCCGAGGCGGAACGAGGTCGACAGCTGCCGTCGCTCCTCGTAGCCGTACCCGGCCTGCAGCGAGAGCACGGGATCGCTCGCGTCGGCGGAACCCGTCATCGCGTAGAAGACGCCGTGCTGGGCCGAGACCAGGGGGGCGAGCTCTGAGAGGATCGTGCTCGACACCGTCCCGAGGTCACGTTGGCCCTGCAGCATGCGGGTGAAACCTTCGCGGTTGGTCTTGAGCCAGTCCTGCTCGAGGTTCTGGCGCGTCGTCTCGCGCAGGTTGCGGATCATCTCGTTGAGGCTGTCCATCAGGACGGCAACCTCGCCGCTCGCTTCCATCCGGACCTGCCTGGTCAGGTCGCCCTCGGTGACCGCAGCAGCAACCTCGGCGATGGCACGAACCTGGTCGGTGAGGTTGGCTGCGAGCTGGTTGACATGGTCGGTCAGGTCCTTCCAGACACCACTGACCTCAGCAGACTGGGCCTGGCCACCGAGTTTGCCCTCGACACCGACCTCGCGAGTGACACGGGTGACCTCGCCGGCGAAGGCGTTCAGCTGGTCGACCATGGCGTTCACGGTGTCCTTGAGCTCGAGGAACTCGCCTTTCACGTCGATCGTGATCTTCTTGCTCAGATCACCGTTGGCCACGGCCGTGGTGACCTCGGCGATGTTGCGTACCTGTCCGGTGAGGTTGCCGGCCATGAGGTTGACGTTGTCCGTCAGGTCCTTCCAGACGCCACCCACCTCGATGGTCACCGCGGCGGCCTGTCCCAGCTTGCCTTCGGTCCCGACCTCACGGGCGACCCGCGTCACCTCCGAGGCGAACCCGTTGAGCTGATCGACCAGACCGTTGATGGTCTCCTTCAGCGCCAGCATCTCGCCATCGACGTCCGCCGAGACCTGCTTGCTCAGATCACCGCCAGCGACCGCGCCGATGACCCGCTGCATCTCACTCGTCGGCAGGACGAGCGCCTCGATGAGGCGGTTGACCGATCCAACGCTCTGCGACCAACCCTGCGCCTGGCCACTGAGTGCCACCCGCTGCGAGAACACGCCTTGCTTGCCGACGACCTCGCTGACTCGAGCCAACTCACGCTCGAGCAACTGGTTGGCGATGATGAGGTCGTTCATGCCGTCGGCGACCTTGCCAGGCACTCCCGTCCATCCGAGGGGCATGCGGGCAGAGAAGTCACCGTCTTTGACGCGAGCGATCACCTGGAGGAAGGCCTCGCCAGCGTCGTCGTCAACGAGGTCGTCCGGGGCCAATGACATCATCGTCCTTCGCTCGCATCTCGGTTGCTCGGTGAGCACCTGTGGTCGGGAGACGAGCTCGGCAACGAGCCGCTCGCACGATCTTCCGTTGGCTTCGGTGGTCCGGTTGACCCGGCCCCGACGCTCTCGCCGGAGTGGCCCTGTGGCTTCACGTACCCAGCTGCATGCGGGGCCGCTCTGCTCTCACACCTGCACGACGCGGGATGGCGAACCCATCAAGAGGCGTTGCAGGTGCTTCCCCCGTGCTTCGACACGGAGAGGTCCAAGCCTGAGGGCCAGTGTTCTTCCGTGCGCTCATGCCACGCAGGTGGCCGCACGCTGAGATCCGCTGCTCGAGAGCGCCTACCGAGTGCCGCAGAGGGCGACGCTCTGGATGGTCCAGCCGTCCTCGCCCTCAAGGAGGACCACCAGCCCTCGGAACTGGCCCCCCTCGAGGTACTCGACGATCGTGCCGTCGGGTGATGCCTCGATCGGCACGGGCGAGCCATCGGGTAACGGCACGTCGGTGGCGTCGAGGGCCTCGTCCAAGCTGTCGTAGGCGCCATAGGACGGGCCGTAGGGGTTCCAGACGCCGGCCCCGGTCTGGCAGTCCTCCCGCGCCCGGCGCATGCCCTCAGCATCGGCTTCCGAGAGCAGCTCCTCCGTGCGGAGCGGTCGTGGTTCACCGTCGGGGAAGCAATCGGGCCGTGCGGTGACGGTCTCGGTGATCACCCGTTCCGCGTCACGAGCCTCGGGGCCCTGCCCGAAGGTCTCGGCCCGTGTGTGCTGAGCCTCGTCGACGATGGCGACCACCTCCTCGCAGGGGGTCGCATGTTCCGCTTCCGACCCAGAACACCCTCCGAGCAGGACGAGCCCCACACCGGCGAGGGCCAGCCCGACCCGGTTCATGGTGCCCCGATCACTGCTCCGTGGTGTTCGAGGATACGCCGGCGCTCAGACCTCGACGCTCAGACCTGCACCGGCGTCGAGGCAGCGTGCATACGCCAGGGAGGCGATAGCCGTGTCCTGGGCGCCGGTACCCGTCAGATCGCAGTGGGTGATCGCGTCCTGGTTCGGCCGGCCCGCCACCTCGCCGCTGATGATCTGGCCGAGTTCCACGGCGTCCTCGGCATCGAAGCCCGCTTCGATCGCCGCCTGCAGTTCACCGAGCCGTGCGCTCTGCCCGCGGTGGTCGCACGCGACCACGTCGACGGCACGGATCACCTCGACGTCGATCTCCTGCTTGTGGGGGGAGTCTGCGCCGATGGAGGTGATGTGGAGTCCAGGGTGCAGGGCATCGGCGTGGACCAACGGCTCGGTCGACGGCGTTGCTGTTACCAGGATGTCCGCGTCGGCTGTGGCATCGGCGACGCTCGGGGCAGGCTCCACGCGGATCCCCAACTCCTCGGTGGCCCG
>SKNK01000521.1 GCA_007120565.1 Nitriliruptoraceae bacterium
GATGATCCACCACACGACCAGCCCGGCCAGAAGCGCGCCCGCAACACCCCCAGCGCGACCGCTGGTGGACGTCGGCCGACGGCGGACCCGTCGCAGAAGCACCGCGACGATCAAGGCCCCGGTCCCGAGCAACCCAAGCCCCGCGACCAGGACCAGGATCCCCAGCGCCGAGCTGTAGAAGCCGATGAGATCAGCACCGATCAACCGGCCGAGTCCGGGAACCAGGATCAGAGGAGCAGCCAACAGGCCGCCGGCCACGACCCGCGTCTGCGAACTGGCAACCTCCACCGCCCGCTCCGCTTGCCGTTGATCATCCTCCGCGGCGAGCCCGGCATCGATCGCCGCCGCGATCGGCGCCCCTACCTGACGGGCCACCGCGACCAGGCGTCGCAGACGGGGCGAGAGTTCTCGGTCGTCCCCCGGATCAAGACCGGCGGCGATGCGCAGCCGCAGCAGGGAGCCGTTGCTGTCTGGCGCGCTCACCTCTCGGCGCATCGCCACACCACCTGGGTCGTCGCGCGAGAGTCGCCGAGGGATACCTCGGCGACCTCGGTGACCCGTCGTCGACCCTGCCGGTCCCGCCCCAACCCGACGACCAGGTCGAGGGCCGTTCCAACCTGCGCCCTTGCGGCCGAGAGCGGAACCCCAGCGAGCAGCGCCATCCCTTCGAGCCGCACGATCGCCTCGCCTGCGCCGTTGGCATGGACCGTCGTCATGGACCCGTCGTGGCCGGTGTTCATGGCCTGAAGCAGGTCCGCGACCTCGACGCCACGTACCTCGCCGACGACGAGTCGATCGGGACGCATGCGGAGGGCGTTGCGAAGCAGCGTCGCCACGTCCACCTCGCCGACCCCATCGGGGTTGGCCGCACGGGTCCGCAGATGCACCGTGTGCGCGGACGGGCGACGCAACTCGGGTGCGTCCTCGATCACGACGACCCGGTCGCTGCCGACCTCGCCGAGCAGACGTGCCAGCAACGTCGTCTTGCCGACCCCGGCCCGACCAGCGACGGCGAGGTTGCGACGTGCCGAGACGGCATCGACCAACAGGGAGCGCAGTCGTGCGGGGACCGCGCCGCTGTCCTCCAGTTCATCCCAGCCGGGGATGACCGCAGGCACCCGCCGCAGGGTGACCGTCGGCCGGTCCGCTAACGGTGGAAGGATCGCGTGGAGTCGGACTCCCCCCGGCAGGACGGCGTCAGCGAAGGGGTGAGCGCGGTCGAGGCGTACACCAACCGGACCGAGTGCGCGGCCCAGCACCTCGACGATGTGGTCGTCGTTCGTGAAGCGAGCATCCACGGCACGGAGCACCCCGTCGCTCTCGACGTGGACCTCGTCCGCTCCGTTGACCATCACCTCGGTGACCGCTGGGTCGCGAAGGAGCCCCTCGAGCGGGCCGAGCCCACCCAGGTCGTCCACGAGGTCACGCACGAGCTTCGCCCACACCGCAGGGGCGGCCACGACGCCTTCGGCGGCCAAGGCACGAGCCACCGCACGGCGCAGCACTGCCCGATCTGCTCCGCCAGCCGTTACCTCGGCGTCATCACGCAGCCGTCGGGCGACGGCGTCACGCAACTGCTGCGGGTCGAGCTCTGACGTGCGTGGGGTCGGTGTGCGTGCCACGGGGTCTCCATCCCCGCCCCGGTTGCGATCTCACCTCCTGCCCTACTGAGCCCAAGCGATCCGACATCGGGTCGACTCGACGACGAGGTCGCGGGCGACGCCGCATCGGCCACCCTCGCAGACCCACCCGGCCGCGAGGACCCCGGTCAGGGTCAGGGCACGCCGCTCGTGGCGACGCCGCGATGTGCTCCACCGACCCGACCGACGATGGGTGCGGTGGTCGAACGAGCGACATGGCGATGCCCGCCGACACGGCGAGACTCACCCGGACCGTCCGGCAGGAGGGGGATGAGCCGTCGGAGCCACGCCCCAGGAAGCGAAGCAGGAACCCGACGATGGAGGCCTGCGCGCGCGACCCTTACCGACCAAGGCAGCAGGACCGTTCGACGACCACCGACCACCTCACGCAGTGCCTTGAGTGGGAGCGGCCCCGAACCAACGATCACGATCGCGCCTGCGGTGGTCGCCGCCAGCAACTCGAGCGCCGCAGCATCGAGCCGGCAGACGATGATGTCCGTGTCGGTATCGACGCCATGATCGAGGACGGCGAGCCTGATGGCCGGATCACGCGGATCAACGATGGTGCCGGGGTCCCCCACGCGCACCGCTCGGCAGGACGGCACACCGTCGAGCGGTTGCAACCGTGACCACAGGTCGGCGGTCGCCGTCGCCTCGGAGGGAACCACGGGGAGGCCGCTCGCCGGGGCATCACCGCGCAGTGCTGCGAGCGTCGCCCAGCCCTGCCAGGCGCCCAGGCCCGCTAGGGCGAGGGCAACGGTGCTCGTTCCGACGCCTCCCGCGACGCCCCCCACGCGCAGCACGTGGCGGTCACCGCGGGCCTCTCCGGGGCTGGCTACGACCTCATCGACGATCCCGGGGAGTGCATCACGTTCCGCCGGCCACGCAACGGCGGCCGCCGGATCCAAGCGCTGACACGCGGCCACCACCGACGGTGTGTCCTCGTCCGCCTCCAGGACCAGGATGCGCGGAACCCCATCGTCCGGAGGATCGGCGTGTGGTCCCACCAGGTGGACGGTGGGCGGCACCAAGCGGCCCGTCGCACGATCGACGACCTGCCAACCGAGCACCCCTTCGACCCAGCGCCGGATCTGATCCCCATGAGGCGGTGCCACCTCGATCGCCACCGGCCGGCCCGCGCCGTCAGCCGCAGGCCGATCAGGGGGCAGCTCCGTGGGGTCCGGGTTGGCAGAGGCGGGACCGCTCGACGACAGGTCCGTGGCCGGCGGCGGGGCCGCGGGTCGGTGCGACGTAGGCATGGCGACCTCGAGGTTGATGATCGTTCGTGATCCATCCGGCTGACCCTTGGCGGCCTCGCCGGTGAGTGATGTGAGGACCGTACGACGCGCGAGGGGCGTGACGAGGGTGGATCTCCTGCCTGTGGATGACGGCACCGGCCCGCGCTCCTCGCGGTCCTGTGGGTCGGGCCCGGACGAGCGTTCGATGGACGGTCCGCGTCGCCGTACGCTCGACGCGCACATGATGGGCCGGCCCCGAGGCCGACCGATCGGTGAGGAACCGGTCGATGCTCAGGAGACAGCTTCGCTGTCCCAGCTGCGGAGCCAGCTGGGAACGTCGGACCGCGCGGTTCTGCGGTGCCTGTGGAGCCGCGCTGGACGCCGACGACACGACCGACCGCGAGGACCGGATCACTCATCCCTCTGACGTGGACGCCTCCAGGGTCTCGCCTCGGACACTCCTGCTCGGCGGTCTCGCCGTGATCGCGCTGATCGCTGGACTCCTCACGGCCGATGTGGACCTCGGCACGCCACCAGCGGCGGACGACGACGTCGCCCTCCCGGATGAGCTCGACACTCCCGCCCAGCTCACCCCGGACCAGCGCGAGTCGCTGGAACGCTTCGACCCCGATCGCCTGCGCTGCGAACCTCACGACTGTGAGGTGGCACGCCTTCCGCTCGACCACGAAGCGCCGCTGGTCGGGGTGGGACTCGGCTGGCTCGCGGTTCTCGACGGCAGCGTTCTGCGAGTACGTCCGCTCGAGAACCCGACGAGCTCTGGCGAGGACCCCAAGGGCCCTGACGAGGACCCCACCAACCCTGGGGAGGAGCGCACGAGCCCGTCCGCGCACACCGCGGAACAGCACGGCGGGCCGTCCGCTCACCACGACGTGCCAACGGAGGAGCCGGTTGCCAAGGCGGCATCCGCAGAGGTGGCGGGTGGCGGGGCGATCCGAGGGCGCTCTGAACCCGACGGAGGTGGGGTCGATCATGACCTGTCCGACCGCTTCGCACCCATCACCCCGCCAGGTGACGCCACCGAAGACAACGGAGCCGACCACCTCGACATCATCGCGACACCCCCGGAGCAGCTGACGGTGCTCGCGGACGGATCGGTCGTCCTGCGGTGGTTCGACCGCCTCGCGCGGATCGATCTCGATGGCACGTTGCGATGGGATCTCTCGCGTGACGATCGCACGTTCCGCCACCTCGAGGTCGTCGAGGATCGGTTCCTCGTGCTGCGCGACGACCTGCCCTGGCCGGATGGCACCACGGGGCCTCGGGCCGCGCCGGACCCGGTCCTCGCCACGGCGATCGACCCCGACGACGGCCAAGAGCTGTGGGGCCGCTACACCCTCTCGCCTCGCGACGTGATGGGCGACGGGCTGCTGGTCACGACGGTCGACGGGGCGATCGAGATGATCGACATGGCATCCGGGACGACGAGGTGGCGTCGCTCACGCTCGTCCTCGGAGCGTCTCCAATCGACCTCTGGTCCGTGGCTCATCCTCACCCGGCCCGACCGAGCGTTCCTGGTCGATCCTCGAACCGGTGACGACGTCGCGGTGCGCGAGCGCACCGCCCTGTTCACGCCGTTGCAGTCGATCGAGGATCTGTGGGTCGCCACCTGGCTCGAAGGTTCCGGCGGCGGTACGACCGACGTCTCCCTGGTTGCCTTGAACGACCAGGGAGACGAGCAGTGGAGCGTGCCGCTCCGGGGTCTCGGAGGCGGCGCCTGCTGCCCGGCGGTGATCCCCTGGGGCGAGGACACCCTCGCGGTGTTCGACCCGGGGGGCTCCGCCCCGCAGTGGCTCCTCGTCGACACGCGGAGCGGCGGACTCGTCGGGTTGCCGAAGAAGGACCGACCACGCCTGCCCCTGCCCTACGACGCCAGTGACCGGATCTTCGTCCCCGACCGCGGCGGCGGCCGCCTCCTGCAGCTCGCCGAGGATCGCGCGGCCCTGCTGACGGTCGATGGCGAGGTCCGGGTGCAGGGCTCACTGGACCTCGAGGTGGTCTCGGTCGACCCTTTCGTCGTCGTCCAGGACCGCGAGGTGCTGGTCGCACGCCCGGTCCCCGGCGGCTGATGCGCGGATCCGGACCCCACGCCCCTGATGCCAAGGTCCGGATCCCGCGCCCCTGATGCCAAGGGCCGGACCCCACACCCCTGATGCCAAGGGCCGGATCCCGCGTGGCCGAGCCCAGCTACACCGAGGTAGTGCGCAGGAACGACCGGAGCGATGTCGCTCGAGCTGGTCGCCCCTACCCTCTCGTCGACGAAGGGAGGTCCGGTGCCCGGCCGCGTGAGATGTCCCCAGTGCGGAGAGATCTGGCCCGGTATGGCCCGGTTCTGCGGGCGTTGCGGTCAGCTCCTGCAGGTCATCGAGGAGTTCAGTGCACTCGACCCCATCGCCGAGGACCGCAACCGATCTCGACGTCGGTTGATGCGGGCGCTGGTGCTGGTGATCACCATGCTGGTCATCGTGGCGGCGATCGCCACGCTCAGGGGGCCGGAGGAGCCTCCCGAGGATCCCCTACTGGAGCCACAGCTCCAGGCGGAGCTTCCGCTGTTCGAAGCGTAGGTTCTTCGGTCCAGCGTCACCGCACATCGAGCCCGAGTGGCTCCCAGGTCGCGGATACGCTGGCGAGCCAACGGGTAGGAGACGGCGAAGCCCGGGGGAACGAGGCGACACGTGAGCGATGACGGCACTGAGGCTCGGATCCTGGCCGCCGCACAGCGGTCCAGCGACCGGGTCGATGCCGGCGCCGAGACCGAGCAGCGCTACGCCCGACCGGATGCCGACCGCCTCTCCGAGCGGATGCTGGAGGCCGTACGCCGAGGCTCCACCGGCGCAACCGAGGCAGCGTTCTTCGACCTCGACAAGACCGTCATCGCCCGTTCATCGACGTTGGCGATGGGCCGCACGTTCTTCCGCGACGGCCTGCTGTCGTCCTCGATGGTGTTGAAGACCCTGTACGCCCAGGCCGTCTACCAGTTGGTCGGCGCCGACCACGAACGGATGGAGCAGGCGCGGCATGCCGCACTCGAGCTCACCCGCGGTTGGGAGGCGGATCGGGTCCGCCGGCTCGTGCGCGAGACGATGGAGGAGGTGATCGCGCCGCTGGTCTACCAGGAGGCGCTCGACCTCATCGCCGAGCATCGACGTGCCCGACGCGACGTGTGGATCGTCTCCTCCTCCGGCGAGGAGATCGTCGAGCCCTTCGCGGAGTACCTCGGCGTCCGCAACGTCATCGCGACCCGGTCCGGTCTGGACGACCAGGGACGCTACGACGGCACCCTGGAGTTCTACGCCTACGCCGGCGCGAAGGCCACGGCGATCCGCCAGGTGGCCGAGGTCCGCGGGTACGACCTGACCCGCTGCTTCGCGTACTCCGACTCGATCACCGACCTGCCGATGCTGTCGGTGGTGGGCCATCCAACGGTCGCCAACCCCGACCGCGAGCTGCGCGCCGCCGCGGTGGCGATGGGGTGGGAGGCTCGGGAGTTCCACTCCCCGGTGCGGCTACGTGACCGGCTCCCTGACGCTCCGGGACCCAGAGGTCAGTTGGTCGCCGGGCTGGTCGGCGCCGTGGCGATCGGTGCGATGGTCTGGCGGCTCAGCACGCGACGGTGAGCGCCACCAGGACACCAGGGCGCGCGACCTGCCGAGCACGGAGTGCCGCCTGACGACCAGGGCGTGCCACTCGAGGACCAGCGCGTGCCTCCGGACGACGAAGACGTGCCGTACCCGCGCCGAGCGGCCTCAGGTGTAGTCGCGGTGGTACTCGATGCGGCCGTCTTCACCGAACCCGAAGAAGCTGGCGCGAGGGAGATCGCTCCAACGTCGACCGGCCGCGGTGTAGGAGATCATCCACTCGACCGCGAGCGAGTCACCATCATCGGACTCGAGCACGCGCTTGGCCTCGATCGCGATCTCTTCCTTACCGCCCAGCCAGTCCTTCAGGTAGGCCTGGATCAGCAGGTTGCCGCGATGAGGCGGGTTGTACGGCTCGAGGTAGAGGGCGTCCGCCGAGTACAGATCCGGCAGCTGAGACACATCCGCGCTCGTGAGCATGCCGGACAGTCGCTCCCACGCCTGCGCTGCGTGTCCCAAGGTTGATCGCCTCCACGTTCCAGGGTCGACCGCGAAGGATAGTGGGCGAACCGCCCCCACTGGGAACGTCGCGCAGATCACCCCACGATCACCCGTCGGGATGGCCACCGTGGTCGGCGCCGGGATCGGGGTCGTCGGAGGGCCGCGAGGGACCGGAGGGACGCTCTGCCTCGCGTTTCGTCCGTCCTCGGAACGCCCCACCGCTCGCGACGAGCACCGCGATGATCAGACCCTGCACCACCCCGGTGCCGAGCAGCCGCATCGGATCGCCGAACGCCTCGCCGTCGCCGAGGGCCGCGAACACGACCGCGAGCACGATGCCTGCGGGCACGCCCGTCACGAGCCCGGTGAGCCACGGTCGCTCCTCCGCAGCCCGGTCGATCTGCCGCCACGATCCCGCCATGCGTCGAACCTACCCCCGCCAGCCACCCAGACGCACCGACCACGCACCGGGCGACCGACCACCCCGACGCACCGACCACGCACCGGGCGACCAGCGGACAGCCCCGGCCCGCGCCACGCCGAGACGTGCCACCTCGACGTAGATGCGGCAGACTCCCCATCCGTCGACCGGCCGGTGCCGCCATCACGGTCCAGGCGTCGGCGTGGCATGAACCCCGGCATCGACGACGAGGTAGCCGTGACCCAGGACCTTCCCGCAGCCACCCGTGCCCCCGAGGCGCTCGAGGACGTGGCCAGCACGCTCATCGCGCAACTGTCCGACACCCGGGCGTGGCTCGAGGAGCTGGTCCGCATCCCGTCGATCAGCTCACTGCCAGAACACCGCGACGACGTCCGCGCCAGCGCCGAGCGCACCGCGGAGCTGCTCCGGGAGACCGGGTTGGAGGATGTCGAACTGCTGGAACTCGAGGGCGTCCACCCCTACGTCACCGGCTCGTGGCTGCGCGCGGGCGATGACGCACCGACGGTGCTGATGTACGCCCACCACGATGTGCAGCCTGTCGGTCCACCCGAGCGTTGGGCGTCGGAACCCTTCACGCCGACCGAACGCGATGGCCGCCTCTACGGGCGGGGCGCCGCCGACGACAAGGCCGGGATCCTGGCGCACCTGGCCGCGATCCGGGCCTGGTTGACCGCCCGCGGCGAACTGCCCGTCAACGTGAAGGTCATCATCGAGGGTGAGGAGGAGGTCGGTTCGCCCAACCTGCCCGCCTTCCTCGACCGCTTCAGCGAACAGTTGCGCTCCGACGTGATCGTGCTCACCGACCTGGTCAACCACAAGATCGGCTGGCCGAGCCTGACCACCACCCTGCGCGGCATGGCCGATGTCCAGGTCACCTTGCGTTCGCTGGAGCAGCCGGTGCACTCCGGGATGTGGGGTGGGGCGGTTCCCGACGCGTTCACCGGCATGGTCACGCTGCTGTCGACCCTCCACGACGAACGTGGCGCGATCGCGGTCCCCGGGTTCGGCGATGACGTTCGATCGCTGTCTGACGCGGATCGAGCGCGGTTGGACGCACTCGACGAGGACCCGGACGAACTCCGGAGCGAGGTGCGGATGCTCGACGGGGTGGAGTTCGTCGGGGATCCAGGCCGCTCGCTGTTCGAGCGGATGTGGGCGCAGCCGACCATCACCCCGGTTGGGATGGACGTCCCGACGGTGGCCAACGCCTCGAACACGCTGCTCGCGGAGGTGCGGGCCAAGCTGTCCTGCCGTCTGGCCCCGGGCCAGGACCCCGACCGTGCGCTGGAGGCGTTGCGGGATCACCTCGCTGCCAACGCCCCCTGGGGCATGGACGTCGAGGTCACCCTCGGCGAGC
>SKNK01000041.1 GCA_007120565.1 Nitriliruptoraceae bacterium
AGCGCCTCCTCGGTGAAGAACGCCTGGTGCGCGGTGATGAAGACGTTCGGGAAGGTCAGCAGGCGTGAGAAGACATCGTCCTGGATCACGTGATCGGACAGATCCTCGAAGAACAGGTCCCCTTCCTCCTCGTAGACATCGAGGGCGAGGTTGCCGATCTTGCCGTCCTTGAGACCGTCGATCACGGCACGGGTGTCGATCAGCGCGCCGCGTGAGGTGTTGACGAGCATCACACCCGGCTTCATGCGGGCGATCGCCTCGGCATCGATGAGGTGGTGGGTCTGCGGGGTCAGGGGGCAGTGCAGGGTGATGACATCGCACTCCTCGAGCAGCGTGTCGAGATCGACGTAGCGGACCCCGTAGTCGCGCACGTTGTCGTTCTTCACGACGTCGTAGGCGCGGAGGGAGCATCCGAACCCGCGGAGGATCCGAGCGACGATCTCTCCGATGCGGCCGGTACCGATGATCCCGACACGCTTGTTGCGCAGGTCGAACCCCAGCAACCCGTCGAGGGAGAAGTTGCCCTCGCGGACCCGGTTGTACGCCCGATGTAGGCGCCGTTCGACGGCCAGCATCAGCGCGACGGTGTGTTCGGCGACGGCGTAGGGGGAGTAGGCCGGTACGCGGGCGACGGTGATGCCGTTGGCCTCAGCCGCGGCGAGGTCCACGTGGTTGAAGCCAGCAGAACGCAAGGTCAGCAGTCGCGTCCCACCGGCGGCCAAGGCAGAGATCACCTCGGCGTCTGCGGTGTCGTTGACGAAGATGCAGACCGCGTCGAACCCCTCAGCGAGCGCGACGGTCTGGCGATCGAGCCGCGGCTCCAGGAACGTCAACTCATGGTCGGAGTTCGCCGCCACCTCCAGGAAGGACTGACGGTCGTAGGTGCGCGAACTGAAGACGGCGATCCGCACGATGCTCCTGATCTCGATCGGTGCACGAGGTGCTCCACCTCGGTCGCGCACGAGCATAGGAGAAGGGGCGGCCGGTCAGCGGCTCGAGCAGAGCCGGCTCAGTTCGACGCCGGCTCACGCAGGAGGAAGTGCGCGTGGAGGTCCTCCAGAGGCGCGGGCCGAGCCAGATGGAACCCCTGGCCGTGGACACAGCCAAGGCCGATGAGCCGCTCGACCTGGCGTGCGCTCTCGATGCCCTCGGCCACGGTGTCGAGCCCCAGGGTGCTGGCCAGGCTGATGATCGTGGCCACGAGCGCATCGTCGCTGTCCCCGCCGTCGAGTTCCTGGACGAAGGCACGATCGATCTTGAGGCGGTCGATCGGCAGCTGCCGGAGGTAGGCCAGCGACGAGTACCCGGTCCCGAAGTCATCGATAGCGATCTTGACCCCCTGGTCGCGCAGTTGCCGCAAGGCCGTGATCTCGCCCTTCATGGGGTCCATGAGCGTCGACTCGGTGATCTCCAGGGTGAGGTCCTGTGCTCGCACACCCGACCGAGCGAGCGCTCGCGGTACCTGCGCGACCAGGTCGCCACCTAGTTGCTGCGTGGCGACGTTGACGCTCACGCCGATGCGTCGCTCGAGGGTGCGGCTGAGGGCTCCCACCTCGGTCAACGCCCGATCGAGCACGTACCGGCCGAGTTCGCAGATCAGGCCCGTCTCTTCAGCGAGGGGGATGAACTCCCCGGGGCCGAGGAGTCCTCGTCGCGGATGCTGCCAACGAACGAGTGCTTCGACGTCGCGCAAGACGCCGTGATGGAGGTCGAAGAGGGGCTGGTAGTGCACGACCAGTTCGCCCTCGGCGATCGCCGAGGCAAGTTCGGACTCGAGGTTGGCGCGCTCTGTGACACGCGTGAGCATCTGCGGATCGAAGAGCGCAGCGGTGCCCGGAGCCTGGGCCTTCGCCGCGTAGAGCGCGATGTCGGCATGCTGGAGCAGTTGCTCGGGGTCGGCTCCGCGAGCGGTGCTCGCCACTCCGAGGCTGGCTCGGACGACGAGGTGGTTGCCGCCGGTCGTGAACGGCGACTCGAGCGTGGCGAGTAGACGCGTTGCGATGGTGTGGGCGAGGTCAGGGGTGGCGCGATCGAGCAGGACGGCGAACTCGTCCCCGCCCAACCTTGCGGTGACATCGCCGGGTCGGACCACGCTCTGGAGCCGATCGGCGACCTCGATCAACAGGCGGTCGCCGATGGAGTGTCCCAGGGTGTCGTTGACGGTCTTGAAGTCGTCTAGGTCGAGGCAGAGGACGAAGGCCTGTTCGCCACTGGTCGACGGCGCGCTGGTCGCCTCGCCCACAAGGTGGAGGAACCGCGTCCGGTTCGGCAGACCCGTCAGGGGGTCGTGATGCGCGCGGTACTCGATCTCATGCTCCAAGCGCGCCTGGTCGGTGATGTCCTGACAGGTGCCGACAGCCCGGAGGTGATCCCCGAGGTCGGTGACCGCTCCAGCTCGGCAGTGGATGATCCGGATGTCCCCGTCTGGTCGTACCAGGCGGCAGCGCACGTCGGGATGACCCACGCCCTCGAGGGCTCCCTGGAGCGCTGCGGTCACCTCGTCGCGATCCTCGTGGTGAACCAGGTCGAGGAAGAGCGAGATGGAAGGTTGGAGCTCGGTCGACACGCCGGCGATCCGGTACATCTGCCTCGACCACCAGACCTGGTCGTTGGACGATGACCAGTCCCAGCTACCGACTCCGGCGATCTGCTGAGCCGCAGCGAGGTCATAGCTGAGCCGTTCGAGGTCCTCTCGTGCCTGTCGTTCGCCAGCAAGAGCAGACTCGTTGAGACGCCACGTCGCCAGGCAGATCAGGCCGAGCGCAAGCACGAACCCAGCGTGGAGCGCTCCGTACGCCCAAGGGTGCTCGATCGCTGCGGGGTGGTTGTAGACGGCGTGTGGGGTGAGGGTGCCGACCACACCATGGTGGAGCAGAACCGCGACCAGACCGATGAGGAAGGGCTGCCATGTCTGGTAGAGGCTGACCAACACGACCACGACGAGGAAGTGGAAGTGCATCTCGATCAAGCCGCCGGACAGGTGGACGAGCGCCGCCGAGGAGGCGATCAGGCCGGCCGTGGCCAGGATCGAACGCAGCGTGCGCCGGAACCGATGATGGGCTGCCAGTGCCGCGAGCGCGCCAGGCAGCAGCGCGCCTTCGAGGAGCGCGTGACTGAGCGGCTCCGACTGGAACGCGCCGTAGAGGGGGACGAGGAGCACATGTATCCACAGGACGGCGCAGATCCATCGGTGGCGACGGTGCCAACCCGACTCGGGGAGGCGATCCCCGGTGGGTAGTGCGGACAGCGCCTGCGCTGGCCAAACCCGGAACCACGCGGCGCGCAGCGCCGGACGGGCGTCGGTCTCGAGCTTCGTGGACATCGTGAACTCGGTGACGGTGCGACCACCCGAGGTTCGAGTGGGTAGGTCGGAGCGGAGCCGATCGGCAACAGAAGCGTGCCCTCCCGTCGGCCGCGCGCGCGACGGAACAAGGTGTCCTTGGCCCGATCCTCGCGGGCGCAGGATCGACCCTTCGAGCAGGGAGCGAACGGGTGTTCGACCCTAAGGAGCGGGGCGGTAAGGTGGTGCTCGATACCCTCGCCGGTCCCTGCTCCGCCGCGGTCCGCCATCCCTTCCCGCTCGCCTGTCGAGGTCCACCCGTGGCCAGATCCGCCCCACGTCGCGACAGCATCACCGTCCGTGGTGCCCGCGAGCACAACCTGAAGGACGTCGACCTCGAGATCCCTCGGGACAGCTTGGTGGTGTTCACCGGGCTGTCGGGATCCGGCAAGTCGAGCCTGGCGTTCGACACCATCTACGCCGAAGGTCAGCGCCGGTACGTCGAGTCGCTGTCCGCGTACGCGCGGCAGTTCCTCGGGCAGATGGACAAGCCGGATGTCGACTTCATCGAGGGGCTGTCCCCAGCCATCTCGATCGACCAGAAGTCGACCTCCCGCAACCCGAGGTCGACCGTCGGGACGATCACGGAGATCTACGACTACCTGCGGTTGCTCTACGCCCGGATCGGCCAGCCGCACTGCCCCAACTGCGGCCGCGAGATCGCTCGTCAGTCGGCGGAACAGATCGTCGACCAGGTGCACGAACTGCCGACGAACACCCGCTTCCAGGTGCTCGCTCCGGTCGTCCGCGGCCGTAAGGGTGAGTACGGCGCGATGTTCCAGCAGTTGTCGACCGACGGCTACGCACGCGTGCGTGTCGACGGCGAGGTGCACCCCATCGATGAGGTGCCCAAGCTCGAGAAGAACCTCAAGCACGACATCGAGGTGGTGGTCGATCGGCTCGTGAAGAAGGAGGACATCCGCCGACGCCTGGCCGACTCCATCGAGACCGCCCTGCAGTTGGCCGAGGGCGTGGCGATGATCGAGGTGCTCCCGACCCGTGAGGCGATCGAGGAGGCCGAGGCCGCTGGCGAACCGGTCCCGCGTGCGGAGGAGCTCACCTTCTCCGAGCACCTGGCCTGTACCCACTGTGGGGTGAGCTTCGATCAACTCGCGCCTCGGAACTTCTCCTTCAACTCGCCCTACGGCGCCTGCGAGGCGTGCGCTGGGCTCGGCACCAAGCTGACGGTCGATCCCGATCTCGTGCTCGGCGATCCGGACCTGTCGGTAGACGAGGGTGTGGTGCTGCCCTGGGGTGCCGGTGCCCAGTCCAACTACTACCGCCAGCTGCTCCGGTCGACGGTGCGTCACCTCGGGGCCGACCCGACCACACCCTGGGCCGACCTGGACGAACCGGTCAAGGACGCGGTGCTGCACGGCTTGGATGAGCGCGTGCACGTCTCGTACACGAACCGGTACGGCCGCAAACGTTCCTACAAGGCGCGCATCGAGGGCGTCCTGCCGTCGCTGCTGCGACGCCACGCGGAGACCGAATCGGACCACGTACGCCAGCAGGTCGAGCAGTACATGCGCGAGGTCCCCTGTCCGACCTGCAAGGGCCAGCGGCTCAAGCCCGTCGTCCTCGGGGTGACGGTCGGCGATCGAAGCATCGCCGAGCTGACGGGGCTGTCGGTCGCGGATGCCGAGAGGTTCATCGAGGGGCTCGACCTCACCGAACGCGAGGAGCTGATCGGTGCACGGGTACTCAAGGAGATCCGCGCGCGGCTCCGCTTCCTGCTGGACGTCGGACTCGAGTACCTGACGCTGGATCGCGCAGCCGGTTCGTTGTCGGGCGGTGAAGCGCAGCGCATCCGACTTGCGACGCAGATCGGGGCCGGGCTCGTCGGTGTCCTGTACGTCCTCGATGAGCCGTCGATCGGTCTGCACCAACGCGACAACGAGCGCCTGATCGAGACGCTGCTGCGGCTCCGGGACCTGGGCAACACCCTGATCGTCGTCGAACACGACGAGGCGACGATCGAGGCGGCCGACCACGTGGTGGACATCGGCCCCGGGGCGGGGGAGCACGGGGGCCACATCGTGCACTCGGGATCGGTGCAGCAACTCAAGCGCCTCACCCAACGATCGCTCACCGGCGCCTACCTCGCGGGCGAGCGGTCCATCCCGCTCCCGGAGCAGCGCCGTGGCGGTGACGGCACGGCGGTCACCGTTGAGGGAGCCACCGCGAACAACCTGCAGGACCTCGATGTCGCCTTCCCGTTGGCGACCTTCACCTGTGTCACGGGTGTCTCGGGATCTGGCAAGTCCACCCTCGTGAACGACATCCTGTCCCGGGTCCTGATGCGCCACGTCTACGCCTCACGGGAAGCGCCGGCACGTCACCGTCGCGTCCAAGGGCTCGAGAACGTCGACAAGGCGGTCGTGGTGGATCAGTCGCCGATCGGCCGTACCCCGCGATCCAACCCGGCCACCTACACCGGCGTGTTCGACCACATCCGCAAGCTGTTCGCCAGCACGCCCGAGGCCAAGGTGCGCGGGTACCAGCCGGGGAGGTTCTCCTTCAACGTCAAGGGCGGTCGGTGCGAGTCATGCCGAGGCGACGGGACCCTCCGCATCGAGATGCACTTCCTGCCCGACGTCTACGTGCCCTGCGAGGTGTGCAAGGGGCGCCGGTACAACCGCGAGACCCTGGAGGTCCACTACAAGGGCAAGACGATCTCCGAGGTGCTCGACATGCCCGTCGAAGAGGCGCTGGACTTCTTCGGCAATCACCGCGCCATCGGCGCGCACATGCAGACGCTGTTCGATGTCGGACTCGGCTACGTGCGCCTCGGCCAACCGGCGACGACCTTGTCGGGCGGTGAAGCCCAGCGGGTCAAGCTGGCCAGTGAGCTGCGCAAGCGGGCCACGGGCCAGACGGTCTACATCCTGGACGAGCCGACCACCGGCTTGCACTTCGAGGATGTGCGTCGCCTCCTCCAGGTCCTCCATCGGTTGGTGGACAAGGGCAACACCGTCATCGTGATCGAGCACAACCTCGACGTCATCAAGACCGCCGACCATCTCATCGATCTGGGACCCGAAGGTGGCGTCGGAGGTGGGTTGCTCGTCGCAGCTGGAACGCCCGAGCAGGTCGCTGCAGCCCCCGGGAGCTACACCGGGAAGTTCCTTCGCGAGATGCTGCCGACGTAGCGTCGGGCCCACCGCGCAGCGGCTGATCCTGCGTCGCTTCAGTCGGGACGCGGTTCTGAACCCCGCTCGATACGTAGCTCCGTCGTCATGTCGGGTTCAGGCGGATCGATGTCCCCATGGTCGACCACCTCGGTGTCGTGCCCGTCGGCGTCTCGCTCGTGCTGCTCGCGTTCTTCCTCCCGATGATCGAGGGGACCGATGTACGGGGGGAGCGGCCCGCGACGGTGCGGACGGCTGCCGATTCGCTCGTCACTGGTCTGAGGGTGGTGAACGATCGGGTAGCCGGTCTCCATGCCTCCCACCTCGACCAGCTTGCCCTGCATCCGGATGTGGGCGCGCTCGAAGGCGTGTTGGAGCCGCTCCCGCATCTGACGGTTCACGTCCCAGTTGGCCATCGGCTTGGTCGGCATGGAGACACGGATGGCGAGCCCCTCCGGGCCGAACTCCTGCACGCCCCAGACCTCCGGGGGCCCGATGACGTCCTCACCCCAGACCGGGTCCTCCGCGAGTTCGGTCGCGACCTTCAGGATCAGCGACTTCGCGCTCGGCACGTCGGAGTCCAGGGCGATCGGGACGTCCAGGATCGAGCGGCTCCACTCCTGCGAGAGGTTGCCGATGCGCTGCACGTGCCCGTTCAGCACGTGGTGCAGGACCCCGTCGAGATCTCGGAACGAGGTGGCCCGGATACCGACCTTCTCGACCATCCCGATGACCCCATCGACCTCGATCCAGTCGCCGACGCCGTACTGGTCCTCGATGAGCATCGCGATGCCCGCGATCACGTCGCGCACCAACTGTTGCGCACCGAACCCGATCACGACGCTGGCCAGGCCCGCTCCCGCGAGGACGGGCTGCATGGAGATGCCGAAGCTGTCGACGATCAACAGCACGGCGATCATCCAGATGACCACCCCGACCACGCCACGGACGACACCGATGGTGGCGTTGAGCCGTTGGAAGCGCCGGGAGCGGTAGCGCGAGGCGTCCAGGGTCCCGCGTTTCTCCCCACGTTGTAGGCGTAGTTCGATGCGTCGTTCCATCCGCTTGCCGAACCTGCCCAGGATCGAGCGGGCGACGCGGGTCGCGACGTAGGCGAGGAGCATGATCACCAGGATCCGGATCACGATGCCGAGCGCGTTGGCCAACCCGAGCGCGATGTCGTCGTCGGTGAACTGTCGTACCAGGAGGCAGATCAGACTCACGTCCATGCCGGACCCGCAGGGTGCCGTGGGTGCTTCCTGCGCGAGGAGCGCCACTTCGTCCATGCTTCACGATCCTTGGCCGCCGGTCAGTAGCGATCATGCCACCAGCCTAGGCATGACCGGAGGCTCTCCACATCGTGGTGCTGGACCGATCACCGTGCGAAGTACGCTCGCAAGCGATGCGAAACCCGGCCACGAGCTTCCGTCCTGATCCCGGCAGCGTCCCCGACGCGCCGGGCTGCTACCAGTTCAAGGATCAGCACGGCCGGGTGATCTACGTCGGGAAGGCGAAGTCGCTGCGGAGCCGGCTCGCCAGCTACTTCCAGGCTTGGGGTGGGATCGCGGCGCGGACCCGCGCGATGTTGGAGGCCGCGCGTAGCGTCGAATGGATCGTGGTCGACTCCGAGGTCGAGGCCCTGCACCTCGAGTACACGCTGATCCAGCGGCATCGGCCGCGCTACAACGTCCGCTACCGCGACGACAAGTCGTACCCGTACCTGGTCCTGTCGACATCACAGGAGATCCCCCGGGCGCGGGTACAACGCGGGGCCGTCGCCAAGGGAGATCGACGGTTCGGGCCGTACGCCCACGCCTACGCGATCCGCGACACCCTGGACCTGTTGTTGCGCGTCTTCCCGGTACGTAGCTGCTCCCAAGGCGTATTCGACCGCGCCCGGCGCTCCGGCAGTCCTTGTCTGCTCTTCCACATCGACCGATGCGCGGCACCCTGCACCGGCGAGGTGACGCCGGAGGAGCATCGGGAACTGGTGGACGGGCTGGCGAACTTCCTGGACGGCGAGACCGGTCCGGTGCTGCGTCAGTTGGAGACGGAGATGGCCGAGGCCTCGGCGCAACTGCAGTTCGAGGGGGCGGCGCGCCGTCGGGATCAGCTCTCGGCCGCGCGGCGGGCGATGGAGAAGCAGCAGGTGGTCTCGGAGCGGCCCGAGGACCTGGACGTCGTCGCGATCCATGAGGACGAGTTGGAGGCTTCC
>SKNK01000048.1 GCA_007120565.1 Nitriliruptoraceae bacterium
CCGACGTACGCGTACGGGCACCGATGGGCACCATCGACCTTGCGAGCCTACCGCGCGGCCACAACGCGCCGTTGGCCGCCCTTGTGAGGGGAGCTACTCCTCGTCCTGCGCGACCTCGTCAGCCGAGAGCGTCAAGGACGCCGAGGGTCAGAAGGACGACAAGGATGCCCGGCACCACGATCAGCGTGGCACGGGAGTAGGCGTTCCGACGACGGCCTCGTTCGACGAACTCGTCCTGGAAGGCCTTCGCGTCCTCCTCGCGACGGGTACGGAACATGAAGCCGTTGCCGCCACCAAGGCCCCCGTCCATGGAACTCCTCCAACTCGATGCCACAGAGGGTGCCTGTGGCTACGCCCCGACGCAAGGCACCTCAGGGGCGCAGGGCGGCGAAGCCTCGTTGGACACGGGCGGCGAGCTCGACCCGCTCCTCAACCGGCAGGAACGCCGCCCCCGCCGCCTGCAACGCCAGCGCCTCGAGGTCGTCGAGACCCAGGTCGAACGCGGCCGCGACCGCCGCTGCTTCGCTGGTCGCGGTCACCCCACTCATCAGCCGGTTGTCGGTGCTGAGCGTCACCCGGAACCCCAGGTCCATCAGCCGCCCGATCGGGTGCGTGGCGACATCCGGGGACACTCCGGTGTGCACGTTGGAGGTCGGACACACCTCCAGCGGGACCTCCTGGTCGTGGACCCGACGAGCGATCGGCCCCAACGTGCCGTCCTCCGCCACGTCGTCGATCACCCGGATGCCGTGTCCCAGCCGCTCGGCTCCGTGATCGAGCGCATCGGCGATCGACGTCGGGCCGTCCGCTTCCCCGGCGTGTAACGTGATGCGCAGGCCGGCATCAGCGGCCATGGCCAGGGCGGTCGCGTGCCGGGACGCCGGGAACCCCGCTTCGGGGCCGGCCAGATCCACGCCGACGACCAGCGAGCCGGCATCCCGGGACCGCGCCGCAGCCCCGAAGGCTTCCTCTGCCCGATCGTCCTGGCGCATGGCACAGACCAGCAGCCCGACGGAGATGTCGCGGCCCTGTGCGCCGGCACGCGCGCCAGCGTCCATGGCACGGAGTACCTCGTCGCAGGTGAGGCCCTCCGCGGTGCTGAGCTCCGGGGCGAACCGGATCTCGGCGTGGACCACCCCATCGGCGGCCAGATCCTCGACACACTCGGCGGTGACCCGTTCGATCGCCCCCGGGGTCTGCAGCACCGCGACGGTGTGTTCGAAGGCCGCGAGGTAGGCGACCAGGTCGCTATCCCCGTCTCCCTGCAGGAACCACGCTCCGAGCTCGTCGATGTCGGTGGTCGGCAGGGCGTGGCCGACCTCGGCAGCCAACTCCAGGATCGTCGCGGGGCGCAGGCCGCCATCGAGGTGGTCATGGAGCACGACCTTCGGGCTCCGGCGGATCAGGTCGAGGTCGAGCAAGGCGAGCTCCTGGGACAGGACCCCGTGTGGTACTCCGGGGCCGGCTGGTCGGCGCAGCCTAACGACCGTCGGGTTGTCCCCAGACGACCATCTCGACCCTTCGCGCCCGTCCCAGGCTGGCACGATGCTGGCACATCGACGACGGGGAGGGCATCATGGACGCAACGGGACAGGATCGAGCGGAGCTGATCGCGCGCCTGTCCGAGGTCCTTGGCCCCAAACACGCGGCGACGCTCATGGAGAACCTCCACCCCCAGCCCTGGTCCGAGTTGGCCACCAAGGCCGACCTCACCAATGGCATCGACGGGCTCGAAGAGCGCCTCGACCTACGCTTCGCCGCGCAGACCGCCCAGCTCGAAGCCCTCGTGCGCGAACGCATCGACGCGCAGACCAAACTGCTCGTCTTCAGCTTGATCGGCGCCGTGATGACCACCGCCGGCATCGCTATCGGCTCCGCTGCCCTCTGACGCGACGTCAGTCAGGCGCGCCGCGCAGCACGTACCTGCGCGACGAACGCCGCGTGTAGCCGGTCGTCGCCGGTCACCTCGGGATGGAACGCCGTGGCCAACAGGTGGCCCTGCCGGACGATCACCGGGTAGCCGTCGACCTCCGCGAGGACCTCTACCTCGTCCTCGAGCACCGCCTCGACGCGCGGAGCCCGGATGAAGGAGACATCCATCGGGCCACCGTCGATCCCGGCGACCTCGAGCCCCGTGTCGAAGGAAGCGACCTGCCTGCCGAAGGCGTTACGGCGTGTGCGCACGGCCAGCCCGCCGATCAGCGGCTGCACGCGCTCCTGCTCGAGCTCATCCGACAGCAGGATCATCCCCGCGCAGGTCCCGAAGGTCGGCATGCCGGCGGCGATCCGCTGGCGGAGCGGCTCCATCACCTCGAACCGTTCGAGCAGTTTGCCGATCGTGGTGGACTCGCCCCCGGGAACGATCAACCCCTCGACCGCGTCGAGGTGGTCGGTGGTCCGCACCTCGGTCGCGACCGCGCCACAGCGCCGCAGCGCGCGGAGGTGTTCGAGCACATCGCCCTGCAGCGCCAGCACCCCGACGATCGGCGCGCCGGCGGCAGGCTCAGGCAGCGGCACCCGCCCGGCGAGCCGCTCCCCCGGCGTCCACCTGGAGGTGGTCGTGATCTGGCTCACCAGCCGCGGGAGGCGTACTTCTGCTCGTCAGCGAGGGTGTCGATCGAGATCCCGACCATCGCCTCACCGAGCCCACGCGACACCTTGGCGATCACCTGTGGGTCCTCGAAGTGGGTGGTCGCCTCGACGATCGCCCGGGCCCGCTGCTCGGGGTTGCCGGACTTGAAGATCCCGGATCCGACGAACACGCCGTCCGCGCCCAGCTGCATCATCATCGCCGCATCTGCCGGGGTTGCGATGCCGCCGGCCGTGAACAGCACGACGGGCAGGCGGCCGGTCTCGGCGACCTCAAGGACGAGGTCGACCGGGGCGCGATGTTCCTTGGCCGCGCTGTACAGCTCTGCCTCATCCATCGTCGATAGGCGGCGGATCTCACCGGTGATCTCACGCATGTGGCGGGTGGCCTCGACCACGTTGCCGGTGCCGGCCTCGCCCTTGGAGCGGATCATGGCCGCCCCCTCACCCAGGCGACGCAGCGCCTCGCCGAGGTTGGTCGCGCCACACACGAAGGGCACGTCGAACCGCCACTTGTCGATGTGGTGGCTCTCATCGGCGGGGGTCAACACCTCGGATTCGTCGATGTAGTCGACCCCGAGCGACTGGATGACCTGGGCTTCGACGAAGTGGCCGATGCGCACCTTGGCCATGACCGGGATCGACACGGCCTCGATGATCTCGTCGATCATGTCCGGGTCGCTCATCCGCGCGACGCCGCCGTCCTTGCGGATATCGGCAGGAACGCGCTCGAGGGCCATGACCGCCACCGCGCCGGCTTCCTCGGCGATGCGGGCCTGGTCGGCGTTGACCACGTCCATGATCACGCCGCCCTTGAGCATGTCAGCGAGCCCACGCTTCACACGGGTCGTGCCGGTCTGGTGCTGGCCCTCTGAGGGGTTCTGCGAGGTCAACGTCGAGCCTCCGAAGATGCGGATGGGAGCCAGCCCACGACGACGCGCGGGCCTCATGTCCAGGGTACTGCGTTGCGTCGAGAGGGGTCAGTCGACGTCCGTTGGGCGGCCACGGTCAAGCCCCAACAACGGGCGCCACCAGGTGACGTCTAGCTACCGCCACCGACCGGAGCCGGGAGGTTCGAAGCGTCCGGGAGCGAGATCCAGGTGCGCCCCGGCTTCAGGGGGAACGGCTCCCCGTCCGGGGTGAGGATCTCGATCGGGTCAGCGGCCGTCGGCTTGCGCCAGATCGCCCGGTAGCGTTTGCCGTCACGCAGGACGATCGCGTCCGCACCCTCGGTCGTCGCGTCGGTCTCGGGGCACCGAGCGCCGTGGCAGTTGGGTTCGCCGAGGTAGTGCCGCGCTCCAAGCACCACCACGTTGGCCGCTCCGATGCGTCCGTCGCCGGTGACCGTGGACCGCTGGCCATTCAGGTGATGCCGGTAGAGCTCCGCTTCGGCGTCGTACTCCCAGCCGATGCGGTGGTTGCTCGAGACGTTGTACTCGATCCACTGACCCGGGTCCTGGCAGTCGGCGTCAGCTGGCGGGCAGGCCTCCTCGCCCGCCGGTGCCTCGTCGTCGAACACCCAACCGATGGAGGTGAGGATGTCCGGATCCCGGTCCCTGACCGCGTCCAGAGCCTGGGGCAGACGGGTGTGGAGGTTGTGGGGAGCCGGGCGCCCTCCCACGCGGTGGAACCCGGGGCCACCCTCGGTGATCCGGATCACGGACGCGTTGGCCATGATGTTCTGCACCTCGGGCCGGGCGCCCGAGTAGATGAAGGCCGAGCGACCGAATCCCGACACCAGCTGCGCATCCGCCGGACGGGCAGAGCGGGTCGGGCCCACGTCGTCGGGGATCTCGCTATGGAAGACCGCAAGGAACCGGGTGATCCCGGCCTCCACGCGGATCTCCATGACGATGTCGGCTCGCTCGAGCCCCGTCTGTGGCCGTGCCTGCGGCGCGTTGTCGACCTTCACGATCAGGACCGGTCGCGCGAGGACCTGTTCCTCGACCTCCTTGCCCGTCAGGAACGAGGTCGGCCCGGCAACGCGGTCGGGCTCCTCCTCTTCCACGGGCTCCGGCTCCGGCTCCTCCACGGGTTCGGGCTCGGGCGCCGGTTCCTCCACGGGTTCAGGCTCTGGCTCGGGAGCGGGTTCCTCCCCACCGCACGCCACCAACACGAGCATGCCGACGATCACCGAGGCGACAACACGGAGCAGGCGGCACCGCGTGCCGCGCACACCCGGAACGTTCTTCGACACCACGCACACCTTCATGATCGGGAGCAAGCTCGGTCAGGCCTTCGGCTGTTACGGAGATCGCCGCCTACCGGCGCACGGCGCCGGACCTCCGCACGAGCGACAGCCGCCGGTCACCGGCGGCCGTTGTCACGATGGTACGTCCACCGGACCCATCTCCCGAGCACCCACTGCGCTGGTCACACGTCCACGGATGCCGCACTTGCGTGGCCCCCGGTGCGGCCGACCTCGACCGCCACGGGCTGTCACCGCAGGCCTGCCGTCCGCCGCGGCGTGAGTGACCGCAGAGACCCCATCCACCGTGTCTCAGGCCTGCGAGGTCACGGCGAGGTAGTGCGAGCGGACCTGTTCGGCGACCACGCTCCAGTCGTAGCGGCGCACGGTCCGCTACCCCGCCGCGGCCGCCGCTCGACGTGCGGCGGGGTCGTCGAGGTAGGCCGCGAGCGCCACAGCCAGCGCGGCAGGATCTCGCGGTGGCACCAGGCGTCCCTCGACGCCATCGCTCACCACGCTCCGGTAACCGGGCATGTCCGAAGCCACGATCGCTCGACCGGCCGCCATCGCCTCGAGCAGGACGATGCCGAACGACTCCCCGCCGAGCGCTGGCGAGACGTAGATGTCCGCAGCCGCGTAGACCCCGGCGAGGGCGGCATCGTCGACCCGGCCCAGGAAGGCGACGTCATCGCGCCAACGGGCGGGGAGCAGGCGTTCGCAGCGTTGCCGTTCGGACCCCTCCCCTACGACGACCAACCGGACCTCGGGGTGTTGCTCCTTGAGCGATACGAAGGCCTCGATCAGCGTGACGAGGCCCTTGCGCGGCTCCAACCGACCGACGAAGAGCAACGTGGGTCGCAAAGGGTCCGCGACGTCTTCCCGCGGTTGCGCCCCGGCGAACCGGTCGACCACGACACCGTTGGGCACGATCGCGAACCGTTCACGCGCGACCCCGAGTGCCCCAGCGTGGTACTCCGCCGCCGCTGGGCTCACGGCCAATGCGGCATCCAGACCCTTCAGGATCCGCCTCCCGAGGGGCCGAGCGAGCCGGTAGGCGCGGTCACGATCCGACCAGGCGTGGAAGGTCCCAACGGTTGGCGCGCTCCGCGAGCGCGCTGCGGCGACCCCGACCCACGGGACCAGGGGCTCGTGCACGTGGATCACGTCGGGCGCCAACGCGCGCAGCCGTTTCTCCAGGCGGCGGCCCGCACCCGGTAGGAGTCCGATCGGTGCCACCGATCCGTTGAACGAGACGTTGACCGACCGGTCGGGTCCCAACACGGTGACCTGATCGCCGAGTTGCCGCAGGGCGGCAGCCAGGTGCTCCACATGCGCCTGGACACCGCCCGGCACAGCCAGGTCGTACGGCGAGACGATGGCGACCTTCATCGCTCGCCGGCCCGGTGGTCACGCTCCTCGCGCGCCAGCGACCTCCAGTCGTCGCCCCGCTGCCACGCCGCGACGACCGGATGCTCCGGCTCCCGGTCTGCCAGCCAGTTGCGCACGAACACGTGCCACTGCTCCGGGGCGCGCAGGATCAGGTGTTCGAGTTCGGTTGCGATCGCCTGGGTGCCGTCGTAGACCGACATCTCGCTGACGTCGATCGGATCGCGCACCACTCCCCGGAAACCGTCGCCCTCGGTCAGGAACGCCCCGACCGACACCGGCCGTCGGGTACGCCGAGCCAGCGCCGCGGTCCCCGGCGGCAGGCGGCACGGCTCACCGAAGAACTCGACGATCGGACCCTTGCGGGTGAGGTCGCGGTCGGCCAGCAGGGTGGCCAGTTGGGAGCGGTCGACGATGCGATGCTCCAACTGGTCGAGCATGTTCCCCCCTCGGACCAGGGGGATGACATCGATCCCCGCGTCCTGTCGGAGCTGGACGAACCGATCGAACAGCCGGCGTGGCTCGACCACCTCGGCGACGACCACCATCCCCCACCGACGTTGCGAGGTGAACAGCGCCCCGACGTCCCAGGATCCGAGGTGGCCGGTGGCGAGCAACCCGCCTTCTCCGCGGTCACGGACCCCGTCGATGTGGTGGAGCCCCTCCCCTGGGGTCGCGTCAACGATCTGCTTCGCATCCATCCGGTGGAGGCGGAAGCTGTCCAACCAGTACCGCGCGTACGAGACGAACGCGGCACGGACCACATCGGCCAACTCGGACGCCGAGGCATCCGGCAGCACCCGTCGCAGGTTGCGAACGACCTGGGTTCGCTGATCGCGAGGTGCGGCGAGGTACCAGGCGCGACCGATCTGTTCCGGCAGCCGTCGCGCGATCGGATCGGGCACGCGCGCCGCCGCCTCCCACACCGTCAGGTAGCGCCAGTAGGCGAGTCGTTGCCGCGGCGTCTCGGGAGGGGGCGGCGGCAACTCGGGCAGTGACGCCCTCAAGGGTGGGCCCCGGATCCACCTGAGGAGCCCGACCTACCCGGGCCGGAGGACCTAGACGGCCGCGGGTCCGGCCCGGCCCCATCCGGTGAAGGCGGGCCGGGTGAACCCGGGTCCGGTGACGACGCGTCCGGTGCCGACTCGTGCGGTTCGACCGTTGTGGTGGGTTCCGCGGTCGACCGTGACGCGTCGTTGTCCTCAACCCGCTCGTTGCGTGCCTGCGACGAGGCCTCATCGAAGTTGCGTTCCCCGTAGAACCTTCGCGCAGCCCGCTTGAAAGCACGGCTCCAAGCGTGGTCGTACAGGGTCAGGGCGATGATCTCGTCCGGTAGGTCGCGGGCGATCTGGCACCACACGTGGTGGATCCGTTGGATCACGGTGATCACCCCGCCGACGGCGAGCAGCCAGAGCACGGGTTCGAGCAGCCACCGGTGCAGGAGCAGTCCGAGGATGAGCGCGACCGCACGTTCGCCACGTTCCAGGATCCCGACGGAGCAGTCGAGGTCGATGGCCTCGGCCTTGGCCCGTACGTAGCTCGTGACGTGGGCGGCGACCAGGGCGACAACGACCAACACGAACAGGCGCGGCTCGTCGCGCAGCCACCAGGCCAGCCCGCCCAGGATGAGGCCATCGCTGATGCGATCGCTGACCGAGTCGTAGAACCCTCCGAACGGGGTGGCGCGACCGGTTGCGCGAGCGACCGCGCCATCGAACAGGTCCATCAGGCCGCCGACCACCAGGACCCACCCCCCGAGGACGGGGTGGCCACTGACCACCAGCCCCGTCGCGGTGGCGGTGAACACCAGGCCCAGCGTGGTCAGGACGTTGGGTGACAGCCCGGTCCGCGACAAGCCACGACCGATCGGCGCCGTGACGGCGTCGATGTAGAGGGGATACTTCGATCGAAGCGCCACGCCGTCCCATCATCCTCTTCGCGAGGGTCCACTCACGCTAGCAACGGCCACCGGCGGCTCCCACCCCCCGCGACCCGGTCAACCGTCCGGCGACCGTGCCCGGTCGACCTCGTCCGGCGAGCTGTCAGCTGCCCGGAACCCGGGCTCGACCGCGTCGTACAGCTCCTCCAGCGCGACGGGCAGGACCCGAGCGGCTCCGACCGTCGCGATGAAGTTGGTGTCCCCGACCCAGCGTGGAACCACGTGCAGGTGCAGATGATCGGCGATCCCCGCGCCTCCAGCCGCTCCGAGGTTCATGCCGAGGTTCACCCCCTGCGCGTCGACCCGCTGCTTGAGCACCGCGACCGCCCGGCGTCCGAGCTCCCACATCTCGACCGCGACCTCATCATCGAGGTCCTCCAACTCGGCGACGTGGGCGTAGGGAACGACCATGAGATGGCCCGGGTTGTAGGGGTAGGCGTTGAAGATGACGAAGCTGTGGGTCCCTCGGTGCAGGATCAACGACCGTCGATCCTCGTCGGCTCGCCGGGCGGGGATCACACAGAACGGGCACCCTTCGATCGGGTCGTCGCCGGCGAGGTACCCGTAGCGCCAGGGTGC
>SKNK01000350.1 GCA_007120565.1 Nitriliruptoraceae bacterium
AGAGCCGGATCACCTCGGATCCTGGGTTCGATGGCGTCTCCTGGACCGTGCACACCGGCGGCCTGCTCATCGAGGTCACCAACCGCAGCGATGAGGTACTGCTCATCCACGGCTACGACGGTGAGCCGTACCTGCGGATCGGTCCGGACGGGGTGGAGGAGAACCGGCGCTCGCCGGCCACCTACCTCAACCGTGATCGCTACGAGCGGACCACCCTGCCCCCGGTGGTCGACGTCACCGCGCCACCCGAGTGGCAGCACGTCCATGACGAACCGCGGGTCGTCTGGCACGACCACCGCACACACGGGATGTCCCCACAACCTCCCCGCTTCGTGGACACCAACCCGGTTCTGCGCGCGCTGATGGGGATGGAACTGGTCGGTCCCGTTGGTGCCGCCCACGACGAGGCAGGGGTCTTCACCGAGTGGAGCGTGCCCGTGACCTACGGCGGGCAAGACGGTCAACTCGAGGGGGAACTGGTCTGGATCGACGCACCGACGCCCTGGCCATGGTTGCTGCTTGGCGCACTGCTCGTAGCCCCCGGGCTCGTCGGTCTACGGCACCGCGATCCCCATCTCCGCATCCGCGCCGCCGCGTTCGTGGTGCTTTCCGTGGCGTCGATCAACGCCATCCACCTGGCAGACGACCTGCTGGCCTTCCCGTCAGACCCCCTCGACGAGGTGTTCGGCCTCCTGCACACCACCATCTTCTTGGTGTCCGGCGCGGCCGGAGCGATCTGGGCTCTAAGGGTGCGATCGGTGCCCCTGCTCGCGCTCGGCATCGGCTCCGGAGCCGTCCTCTACCACCAGGGCCTGGTCCACCTGCCGATGCTGTTCGCCTCCCAGTTCCCGACGATGTGGCCCGACGGACTGGTTCGCACCACAGTGGCGCTGGGCCTCGCGCAAGCCATCGTCGTCACGATCGTCATCAGGAGCACGCTGCGTGCGGCGTCCCTGACGACGCCTGGTCCGGCGCCTTCGGAGGACGGAGATGCCGGTACCTTCGCAGAGGCGCCTCGTGGCGCTCTCCCGCTAGGCCAACCTCCTGTGGCGTCTGATCCTGATGCCGCACCGAAGGAGGGCTCCCACCTTGCCAACAACGTCCGCGCGGATCGCTGAGCGCCACCGTGCCCTCTCGAACCCCACCCGCGTCCGCATCCTCGAGTTCCTGCGCCAGTCCGAGGGCGCCGATGCCGGACGTGATGCCGCCGCGATCGCTGCGGAACTCGGTCTGCACACCAGCACCGCCCGCACCCACCTGGGGATCCTGGAGACCTCCGGGATGGTCACGTCTCGGGTCGAGGAGCGGCGTGTGCGGGGACGTCCTCGGCGGCTGTACCGCGTCGTTGACCGGCCAGCGACCGTCAGCGACCAGGATCTCACCTACCTCGCCCTGGCGGATGCGCTGGCTCGTGCGCTCGACGGACCGGGCATCGACGGAGTATCGCTGGTCACCGATGCCGGTGCACGTTGGGGTCGCCAGATCATGGGAGAAGCCCCTTCGGACGGTGCAGCTACGAGCGTTCGAGACCGACTGCACCACCTGCTCGATGAGCTCGGCTTCGCGCCATCCCGTGGGCGGGACGGCGTCATCGACCTCACGCGATGCCCCGTCGTCGAGGTCGCCCGAGACAACCCTGCGGTCGTGTGTGGGCTACACCGCGGCGTGCTGGTCGGGGCGGCGCAAGCGCTCGGCTTCGACGGCGAGATCCAACTCGAACCGTTCACCCCGGAGTCGACCTGCCGGATCACGGTCACGGACTAGGTCTCGCCTCCCCCTTCCGGCCCGACCACCGGATGTCGGGGCTGGCCGTCATGACCTCCAGCCACCTCCAGGCCCTGCGCTCCGCGCACACGTATATGTTTTGTTCTTAATTAATGGTTAGTATTGGTCGTAAGGTAAGACGAAGCCATCCCACCCGAAGAGGTTGCCCACACGTCGGCAACCCGACCGCGAAGGACCACAGCATGCGCATCACCCGAACCCTTGGCCTGCTGGCCGCTGCCGCCGTGTTCGCCGTCGGTTGCGGTAACGGCGACAGTGCGGAGACGTCCAACGACCACACCGTCGAAGCCGGCGACCTGTACTACGAGCCCGAGGACTTCGCGGCGAACGCCGGCGAGATCAGCTTCACGATGGAGAACGTCGGCGCGGTGGAGCACGACCTCCGTGTCGACGAGACCGGCGACGAGATCATCGGCCTGATCGATCCGGGCGAGACCGCGTCCGGCTCCGTGACGCTGGAGGCGGGCACCTACACGCTGTACTGCTCGGTCGTCGGGCACCGCGAGGCTGGCATGGAGGCGACGCTGACCGTGGAGTGACTCGGCTCCCTCTGGAGGCAGAGCACGATGACGCCCCTGGCAGCTCCACCGACGGAGGGGAGCCGTTCGACTTCCCGGCCGGACGGCGGGAGCGCCAGGGGTCGCCCCCAGACCGAACACTGGCATGTCGCCCTGCTCCTGATGAGCGGCGTTGGCCTGCTCCTCGGGGCGTACACAGGTTTGGGTCGCTCTGGTAGCACTCACCGGCTGCTCCAGTCGGACATCCATGGCGTGGTCATGGTGCTCGGCTTCCTCGGCTTGGTGATCGCCTTGGAGCGCGCGACGGTGCTCGGTACTCGGCTCGGGTACGTCGCTCCGGCGTTCACCGCCGCGTCAACGCTCCTGCTTGCGACGCCCCTGCCGAGGATGGTCGCCGGGATCCTGCTCGCTCTGGCCGGCATCCTCGTCGCGCTGAGCTACGCCCGTGACCTCAGACGGTTCGCCATCCACGAGGTCACGCTCGGCGCCGGGGCCATCTCCTGGACGGCGGCCGCCGTGCTCTGGACCATCGGAAGCGGCCCCATCGTGATCACCCCGCTCTTGGCCGCGGTGCTGGTTCTCACGGTCATCGGATGGCGCCTCCGCGATGGGCGCCTCCGCTTGTCTCATCGGGCGTACCGCGGAGGCTTCGCCGCCCTGGCGAGCATCTTCGTGGTTGGGGTCGCCATCTCTCCGGTCAACCGCACGTTCGGCCTGCTGGTCGCGGGTATCGGACTGCTAGGGCTCGCACCCGGGTTGCTTCGTCACGACATCGCACGCACCGAACTGCGCCGTGGTGGGCTCCTCGCCTTCAGCGCGTGGAGCACGACGCTGGGCTACGTCTGGCTGGGCGTGAGCGGAGCACTCTGGATCGCCATGGGGGTCGGCGCTACCGGTCCCCTACTCCACGATGCCCTCGTGCACTCGCTGTTCCTCGGGTTCGTCCTGTCCTGGCTGATGGGCCAGGCACCGACCCTCATCCCGACCCTGATCTCCACCTCGCCGGTCGAGATCGGCGTTCGTTACCTGCCTCTGACGATGTTGCAGGTCTCCGTCGCGCTCCGGATCGCCGCCGACCTGGTCGGGTCGTTCGCGTGGAGGGAGATGGCACTGCACGGCAACGTCGCCGCACTCGTTGCCTTCGTGGTCATCGAGCTGGTCGCTGTCCGTCGTGGCGCCTCGGCCGCCCGCCCGCGAGGACACGAGATTCTGTAGGGTGGAGCCTCCCTCAACAGGGGAACAGCTCAAGACCGCCCGGCAGCCCGCACCACACGAACCACCTGGGAGGTGATGTCCGTGGTCGACGCTGACCAGACCAACGCGGACGACCGGCTCGATGAAGCGGGACAGCAGGTCAAGGTGCGCCGGGAACAGCTCCACGAGGCAACCCGCGACCTCGCGGCCACCCTCGAGCACACCGCATCGGATCTGGGTGATCGCCTCGCTGAGGTTCGTCGTGCGATCGCCGACACCCGGGACACGATCGACAACCACGTTCGTGAGGCTGAGGCCTCCGATGGACTCCTTGCGCAGATCCTCACGGATCAGCCCGCGTTCGCGTCTCGCGTCGAGGAGATGCGGCGTGAGCACATCACGCTGCTCGAGGAGAGCGCGGACCTCGTTGAGGCATCTCAGACAGCGGGATCCGTCGACGAACTACGCGATGGCGCGACCGAGTTGATCGAGTTGATCCAGCGCCACCGCCATAGGTCCGCTGAACTCCTGCTCGACACCTACGACCTCGACCTCTCCGCGAACGACTGAGGCTCGCGTGCCGGTCGGGCTCGCCTGCCCCGGCAGGCGGCCGTACGGTTCCCGGCCAGGCGTGCGGGACGGTCGGACACCTCCGCCTCGCCTGACCGGACCCGCCCGCTGCGCATGCGACCCGGCGTATCCTCGTTGGCGCCCCACGGGAACGAGGAGCGATCATGGAGTTCGACCAGGCCCGGCGGTTCCTCAGCGAGCACAACCGTGCGGTGCTCCACACCTACCGCGGCGATGGATCACCCCAACTCTCCCCGGTGCTCGTGACGGTCGATGACGAAGGTGACGTCCTCATCTCCACTCGAGAGACCTCGATGAAGGTCACCAACCTCGAGCGCGATCCTCGAGCGTCGATCTGCGCCTTCACCGATGGGTTCTTCGGCCCGTGGGTACGCGTCGATGGGTCAGCGAGCATCGAGCGGCTGCCGGGTGCACTGGAGTCGCTCGTGGACTACTACCGACGGGTCGCGGGAGAGCACGACGACTGGGCCGCCTACCGCCAGGCGATGCAGGAGGAGCGCCGGGTGCTCGTGCGGGTCACGCCGCAAGCGGCCGGACCCGACGCCTCGGGCTGAGGGACGCAGCGGCTCCAGTCGGCTCAGCCGTGCTGTCCGGCTGCCTCGTGCTCCTGCGCTTCGTGCTCAGCGATCTGCCGACGCACATCATCCATGTCCAGCGCCTTGACCTGACCGACCAGATCCTCGAGCGCATCCTTCGGTAGGGCACCCGGCTGTGCGAACACCACGATGTTGTCGCGGAAGGCCATCAAGGTCGGGATCGAACGGATGTTGAAGCTGGCCGCCAACGCCTGCTCGTGCTCCGTGTCGATCTTGGCGAACACGACGTCGTCGTGCGCCTCCGAGACCTCCTCGTACCACGGGGCGAACATCCGACACGGCCCACACCACTCCGCCCAGAAGTCGACGAACACGATGTCGTTGTCGACGATCGTCTGTTCGAAGGTGTCGTGGGTCAGATCAACCGTTGCCATGAGATCCTCCAGGTTCGTTGAACGTCGCGTTCGGACGCCGTGCCCCAGAGAACGTCGCGATAGGTACGGACATTCCTGGTTGCGTCACCGGGGCGGATCAGACTTCCCACGCGCTCGTCGGTCGGCGAGCGGAGATGCCAGGGGGGGACCAACGGTGTCGTATCCACATGCGCCGCTCGCCCGGTTTCGGGGTCGGCTGCTGGTTCATCCCCGTCGTCAACCTGTGGTTCCTCGCGCTGGTGATCTCGGAGCTGTGGAGGACCTCGGCACGACCGGGCGCGGCCGGCCCTGACCGCACCTCTCCGATGGTGTGGTTGTGGTGGAGCCTGTTCGTCTTCACGCCACTGGCCTGGCTGTTGACCACCTTGATCTGGGGCTTCTACCTCGGAGCCTCCGGACAGATGTTCCAGGTCGAGCCAACCGGGATGGTCCTGATGAGCGCGTTGACCTACCTGGCCATCGCTGGGGGTGCCGGGATCGGCGCACGGTTGGTCGCCAACCTCACCCGACGGACCAGCGAACTGGGTGCCGCCGCTGGTTGGTAGCACCGGGCCTCGTTCCGGTCGGTGGCTCTCTGACGCCGCGGGCCACCGACCGGAACGACCACGACCCTCAGGCCTGCCCGGACTCCTCGGAGCTCGTTTCCTCACGCGGCATCGGCACCGGTGGCGGATGCTTGGCGGTGCGCCGCGACAGTGGCGGGTCCTCGGTCTTCAGGCCGCGCATGAGCGCGAAGATCATCGCGAAGACCATGACGAAGATCGGCAACCCGATCACCGTGATCACTTCCTGGAGCGCCTCCAACCCGGCATCGCCGGCGAGGATGATCAGGGACGCGGCCAGGCCCCCCTCGGCGAGCCCCCACCAGACACGCTGACGCACCGGCCCGGGGCTCTCGGTCCCGGTGCACAGCATGTCGACCACCAGCGAGGCGGAGTCCGACGAGGTAGCGAAGAAGATCGCCACGATCACCACGGAGAGGCCCTGCATCAGGGTGGTGAAGGGGAAGTTCTCGAGGAAGGCGAACAGCGCGAGCGGAACGCTCTCCTCGACCGCGGCGACCATCTGTCCGCCGTCGCCGCCGATGCCGTCGATGTCCATCGCCGACCAACCGAAGATGGCGAACCACACCAGGGTGAACAGCGACGGAGCGAACAGCACGCCCATCACGAACTCGCGGATCGTGCGACCCCGGGAGATCCGCGCGACGAAGATCCCGATGAATGGCGACCAGGTCACCGTCCAGGCCCAGTAGAAGACGGTCCATCCGCCTTGCCAACCCCAACCTTCATCCTGGGTGTAGGTCGCCAAGGTGTCGTTCCAGAAGGCCAGGGGGACGATGTTGGACAGGTACAGGCCCACGGTCTCGATGATCCCGCGGAACAGGAAGATGGTCGATCCCGTGATGAGCACGAAGACCATCAGCCCGACGGCCATCCCGATGTTCAGGTTCGACAGGCGACGCACCCCGTTGTCCAGCCCGGCCACGATCGATCCCACCGCGACCGCCGTGAGGACCACGATGATCGACACCTTGGCGAAGGTGTTGTCGGGAACGCCCATCAGTTCGGTCAGACCGGCGTTGATCTGTGACGTTCCCAGCCCGATCGACACCGCGACACCGAACAGGGTCCCGAGGATCGCGAACACGTCGATCGTGCGCCCGATCGGCCCGTGGATCTTCTCCTTCAGGAAGGGGTAGAACACCGAACTCACGCGCAAGGGCAGCTTGTGGCGGTAGATGAAGTAGGCGAAGGCCAGCCCGGGAAGGGTGAAGATCGTCCAGGTGTGTAGCCCGAGGTGATACAGCGAGAAGCTCATGGCGTCCTGCGCCGCCTCGACCGAATGGGCGTCGACGCCGCCGCGTGGCGGGTTGGCGAAGTGCGAGATCGGCTCGGCGACACCCCAGAACATCAGGACGGTGCCGATACCTCCCGCGAACAGCATCGTGAACCATGAGATGTTGCCGTACGCCGGTGTCGCGTCGTCTCCTCCGAGTCGGATGTTGCCGTACCGACTGACCGCGACCCACAGCAGGAACAGCAGCCAGATCGAGACGCCGAAGATGAAGAACCACCCGAGGTTCTCGACGATCCACTCGCGGCCATCTCCGAAGGCCTGGCCGACCCCGTCGGGGGCGGACACCAACACCAGGAGGAAAGCCACCATCAGTCCGGCCGACCAGAAGAAGATCCGGGGTTCGGTCTCCAGACCTAGGCGATCGGCTAGCCGTTCGAGCATGCTCGTCCCTCCACCGTCGGCATGCCGCGGTAGGGGACACGTGGTGCCGACCCCCACCGTCGGCGTCTCGGAGCGAGCAGCCTTGTCGGCGACGCGTAGCCCTGTCGCCGAAGTTCGCTCAGCGCACCGCGACGAGCGGTTGTAGCCGGCGAGGGGTGTCGACCCCTTCGCTGGTCGCGATGGAACTCCGCGGCATCACGAGGAAGAGCGGTCGCAGACCAACCGCTCGAACCGGGCTCGGGCCTCGCCCGCCAAGGCCCCATAGACGTCGAGGAACAGCGCTCGTGCCCGCTTACGTGGGAACCCCTCCGGAAGGAACTCCGCGGGAAGATCGGGGTCGTCGCGGATCAGCCGGCGCCAATCGTCGACCAACTCCGTCCGCTGCACCAGGGCCTCGGCCTCATCCACCACACCGTCATCGACCCGATCGGCGAGTCCACGGAACCGCTCCAGGAACCGCTCGTAGCCCGCCGCCAGCTCATCGAGGCACCACGCCTGCTCCAGGCGGGCACGTCCTCCTGGCAGCAGGTCCACGTCCTGGCTACGAAGGACGACCGCGTCGGCGACGCCCAGTTCCTGGAGTTGCTCACGAGCGAGGTCCACGCGATCGTGCGGGGTGACCCAGGTAGCGTCGAAGATCGGCGCGAAGGTCAGCCAGCGCAGCCTCGCTCGGAGCAGGCGCCGCAGCTCACCGTCATCGCTCGGTAGCGAGAACGCGATGAGCGTCCAGGTCCCGTCCCAGGCGGAGGTGTCGTCACGGGAGAAGATCCGCTGCGCGCCGCGTTCCAGGGCCCGCATCGCGTCATGGGTGGGTGCGTAACTGGTGTGGCGTCCCTGCTTCGTGCGTTCGAGCATCCCCTGTTGCGTGAGACGGCTGAGAGCCGCACGGGCGTTCGCGGGGGTGATCGCGAACTCCTCGAGCACGCGGACGAGGCTGGCTGAGGGGATCGGTGGCCGCCCCTGTTCCCAGTAGTCGCCGAGCAAGGTGACCAGCAACCGCTTGGACCGTGCCTGCCCCAGGCGTTTCGATCCCCGCTCGGGGATCGAAGCCTCGACGTCATCGTGGTACCTCGACGACGAGGCGGTCGAGGACATGGCGAGCTCCCACGGTCGAGGACGGTCAGCCGCGCATCACGGCATCCCCCGATGATAGGCACCTGGCGAGAGAACACGGGCGCGCTACCGCCGCCACGCCCTGCTTCGGCCTGTCCCGCGGCGGGGATTTGTCCACATGTCGCGCGACTGTCATGCTTTCCTCCTGTAGACCGACATCGCGTCGGCTCCGGGAGCACGACCATGGGTACCTCGCCACCGCGGCACACCGCTGGCGCGAGCGCGACCTCAGGTGCCGCGACCCAGGCGCTTAC
>SKNK01000236.1 GCA_007120565.1 Nitriliruptoraceae bacterium
CCGGCCGGCATGTGGTCGTGGATCTGGTCGATGATGTCCAGCGACGTCCGGATGCGGTGGAGCAGGCAGTAGAACCGATCGAAGGAGTCACCGTTCTCGCCGACCGGCACCTCGACGTCGATCTCGCCGTACTTCAGGTACGGCTCGGTCACCCGTGAATCTTCGGGGATCCCCGTCGCCTGCAGGGTCGAACCGGACACACCGATCGACAACGCCACGTCGGTGGGCAGAGGCCCGATCCCCTTGGTGCGGGCCTGGAAGATCTCGTTGCCCAGGACCAGGTCCTTGTAGTCGGGCAGCCGGGAGCGCACGAGGGTGGACAGTCGCGCGGACTCCTTGAGGAAGCCCTTCGGCAGGTCGATCTTCAAGCCTCCGACCTGGTTGTAGGTGAAGTGCAGCCGCCCACCGGTGGCCGACTCCATCAGGTGCTGGATGTCCTCACGTTCGCGGAAGGCGTAGAACATCGGGGTGATCGCCCCGAGTTCGATCGCGAAGGACCCGATGAACATGAGGTGGTTGAGGATCCGGTTCCACTCGGCCATGAGCATCCGGATCCACTGCGCGCGATCCGGGACCTCGAGCTCCATCATCTTCTCGACGGCCAGCGCGACGCCGAGTTCGTTGCTGAAGCCCGAGAGCCAGTCGTGGCGGTTGACCAGCGCCTTGATCTGACGGTAGTCACGGTGCTCGGCGAGCTTCTCGAAGCCTCGGTGCATGTACCCGATCACCGGACGGGCGCCGGTGATCCGTTCGCCATCCATCTCCAGGACGATGCGGAAGACCCCGTGGGTCGCCGGGTGCGCCGGCCCGATCGACAGCTTCATGTCGCCGGTGGCGAAGTCCCCGTCACCCTGGATCTCGAGGTGGATGTCCTCGCCGGGCGCGGTCCCGGGATGGACCGTCTCGCGGGTGGTCAGGTCGCTCACGCCTGGCCCTCCTCGTCGTCGGGCCCCTGGGTCGGTTCGTCGCCGTCGGCGTCACCAGCCTCGGCCTCGGCAGCGCGTTCCTCGGCCTTGCGCTTCCGAGCCTCGGCCTGTTCCTTGCGACGCGCTTCCGCCTTCTCCGCAGCCGTTGGTTCCTCGTCGGCAGGCGCCTTGGCGGGCTCCTCCTCGGTGGCCTCCACCTCGGCATCCGCGGACTCGTCGGCCTGTTCGGCTACCTCGACGTCTTGGTCTGGCGGGGCGCCCTCGGCCGCGTCGGTGTCGTCCGCGTCCGCTGCCTCTGCCGCCCGCTGCTTCTTGATGAACGCGGCCTTGGCCTTCGACCGCGCGATCCGCTCCGACTTGCCCTCGGCGATCAGCCGGTCGAACGTCTCCTTGTCGATCCCGTCGGTGGGGGCATCCTCCGCTTCGGCTTCAGCGGGTGCGTCACCGGCGGCTGCCGCAGCCTTCTGCTTCTTCATGAAGGCGGCCTTGGCCTTCGAGCGCGCGATCCGCTCCGACTTGCCCTCGGCGATCAGCTTGTCGAAGGTCTCCTGATCGATCTCGGTGGCCGGCCGCTCGTCACCGTCGTCCTTGGCCGCGGACGCGTCCTTGTCAGCTTCGTCCTGGTCGGCATCGCCCTCGTCGAGTTCAGGCTTGTTGATCGCCCGGGCCTGTTCCGCCATGGCCTTGTCGAGGTCGTAAGGGCCGGGTGCATCGCCGACCTCGGGGATCCGCTCGATGACGTTGCCCTCGTCGTCGAGTTCCGCCGGTTCCTTCACCCCGGGCCAGGACTTCGCAACCCGGGACGTGAGGTGGAAGTCCTTGCGCAGCGGCCAGCCCTCGAAGTTCTCGACGGTGAGCAGGCGCGGCTCGACGGAGGGGTGGCCCTCGAAATCGATGCCGAACATGTCGTAGGTCTCACGCTCCATCCAGTCCGCGCCGCGGTACACATCCGTGATCGAGGGGCAGACGGGTGCGTCACGGCCCCCTTCACAGCGGGTGCGGAGGCAGATGCGCGTACCGACCGACGTCGAGTACAGCACGGCGACGACGTCGAAGCCCTCCTCGCGGGCGTCGATGCCGAAGAGGCAGTCGAACATGTCGTAGGCCAGCAGCGACTCGTCGCGACACAACTGCGCAGCCGCATGCCACCCGGACGGGGCGATGTGGAGCGTGAAGGTGCCGAACTCCACGGTCGAGCCGACCACCTGGTCACCCAGACGGTCACGCAGGAGTGCTTCGGTCTCCTCGGGGGAGAGCGCCCGATCCTTGCGGGCGAGGACGTCGGTCACGTCGCCCCTCCACCGCTTGGCAGGGCAGGGCTGCTGTCGGAGACCAGCGGGGTGTCCGCCCCCAAGGTGATCGGGTCGAGTCGCCGACCGGCGATCCGCTCCTTGAGCGACTCCTTCTGGATGCGGTCCTGCAGGGCGATGATCCCGTCGAGCAGCGCTTCAGGCCGCGGGGGGCACCCGGGGACGTACACGTCGACCGGGATGACCTGGTCGACGCCCTTGGTCACCGAGTAGCTATCCCAGTAGGGGCCGCCGCAGTTGGCGCAAGAGCCGAACGAGATCACGTACTTGGGCTCGGGCATCTCCTCGTAGAGACGCTTGACGGCAGGAGCCATCTTGTCGGTCAGGGTGCCGGAGACGACCAACAGGTCGGCTTGACGTGGCCCATGGGCGAAGGGGATCACCCCGTGGCGGATGAAGTCGTGACGAGAGGTCGAGGCCGCGATGAACTCGATGGCGCAGCACGCCAACCCGAAGTTGAAGCACCACAGCGAGTACTTGCGTCCCCAGTTGAAGACGTATTTGACCGGCTTCGGTAGCTCGACCTGGTCCATCAGTCCCATGTGAGCACTCCCTTCTTCCACGCGTACGCGAGGCCTTCGAGAAGTGTGGCGATGAACAGGAACATCGCGACCAGTGCGAAGACCGGGGTGATCCGCGTGGTCGCGTCCAGGTCACCGATGATGACCGCCCACGGGAACAGGAAGATCGCTTCGACGTCGAAGATCACGAACAGGAAGGCGAAGACGTAGTAGCGGATGTTCATCTGTGACCAGCCGGTGCCGACCGACTCGACCCCGCACTCGTAGCTGGTGAGCTTCAACGGCGTCGGCACGCTCGGTCGCATCGCCCGGTTGAGCAGCATGATGATCGCGTACAGGGCTGCGCCAACGATCACGAGGATCGCGACGGTGCCGTACTCCTGTTCGAAGCTCACCCGCGTCCTTTGCGTGCGACCACCCTGTTGTCGCGCCAACCCACCTGTGTGCCGACGTTTCGGGACCGGCCGTTCAGCCGGACGAACCGGGATACGCGAAGGGATGACGGTCCCGACGCGGCCGGTACGGCGCGACGCGGCCCGTCCCCGGACCGCAGCGCGGATGCTACCAACCCGCCGGACACTGCCCCAACGGCGGGGACATCGGGCGCATCCGAGGCCCTCACGGCAACCGCCAGTCCACCGGTTCGGCTCCCTGCTCCTCCAGAGCCGCGTTGGCACGGGTGAAAGGACGGGAGCCGAAGAACCCACGATCCGCGGACATCGGGCTCGGATGGGCGGACTCGATCCGGGGCACCGCACCGAGTAGGGGCGCGACCGACCGCGCATCGCGGCCCCACAGGATCGCGACCAGTGGCTGCCGCCGTGCCGCCAACGCACGGATGGCCTGTTCGGTCACCGCCTCCCACCCCTTGCCACGGTGCGAAGCCGGAGCTCCGGGCCGCACGGTCAGGCAGCGGTTCAACAGCAGCACGCCCTGGTCGGCCCAGGGCGTGAGATCACCGTTGGACGGCGCCGGTGCGCCCACATCCTGCTGGTACTCACGGAAGATGTTGGCGAGGCTGCGAGGCAGTGGCTTGACGTCGGGTGCCACGGCGAAGCTCAAGCCGATCGGGTGTCCGGGCGTCGGGTAGGGGTCCTGGCCCACGAGCAACACCCGCACCTGATCGAAGGGCCGCTGGAACGCCGCCAGGTCCCGGTCACCCGGCGGAAGGAAGGCTCGCCCTGCCTCCTGCTCGCCGCGGAGGAACTCGCCGACGCTACGCAACTGGTCCTCGACCGGGGCCAACGCATCGTCCCACCCCGGGCCAACCAGCTCCGCCAAGGGCTTCACCGCCATCCGGATCGCTCCGCCGCCAGGATCTCCGCTCCGGAGCAGCCGAGGTGGCCACCGATGCCCAGCAGCGCCACATCCGGACAGGTCGCCTGAGACTCGGCATCCTGATGGATCTCCGCTCGAGCGGTCACGAGCACGGCACCATCCTGCAGATCGATCGACAGCAGCTCGAGCTCCCGGGGCACCTCGATCTCCAGCTCGAGACCCAACGACGACCACAGCCGAGGATCACCGAGGGTAGGAACGAGCTGCAGGTCCCCTGCGCCGTCGATCCTGACGACGGCCCCGAAGGTGAAGGGCACGCGCTGGTCACCGATCTGGAGTTCGTCCCGGGTGACCCGCAAGGTGGGAGACGCCAGTTCTGGAGCCCGGGCGACGAGGTAGCGCTCCAGGTCGCCCTCGAGGATCCGAGCGTCCGCTACCACCGTCAGCGTCTCCGGTCCGGATCCGAACCCGGCCGGGGCGACGGGGAGCCGGGCATCGACACGGTCGATCCGAAGGTCCCCGGCCTGCACACCCGTCGCGGTGAGACGCACGTCACGCACCTCACCGCGGAGGAAGCCGACGACGGCAGGGCGGGCGATGGAGGTGACCTCGACGTCCTCGACATCAGCACAGCGCTCGATCGCATCGCGCGCGGAACGGGTCGCCATCGAGGTTGCCGCCAGCTCGAGCCCCAGCAGCGCGACGACGGCCACGATCGCGACCACGCCGGCGATGATCCCCGTGAGGCGCATGGGCGTGGTCAGCCGGCCCGGTCGAGCGCGTACTCAGCGAGCCGCTGCAACGCGGTGACCACCGAGCGCTCGCCGAACCGGTCGAGTTCGGTCACCGCTGCCTCGACGTAATCCGATGCCGCTTCGCGCGACCGGTCGAGGATGTCCGAGGCGCGCAACAGCTCGAGGGCCCGGACCACCTCGGCGTCACCGACCTCGCCGTCGAGCAACCGGGCGAGTTCGCCGTCGGGTTCGTCCTCGAGGGCGAGCAGCGTCGGCAGGGTGCGCACGCCTTCACGCAGGTCGGTCCCGGGGGTCTTGCCGGAGTCCTCGTGGTCCGAGCCGACGTCGAGGATGTCGTCGGAGAGCTGGAAGGCCATGCCGACGTTCCAGCCGTACCGAGCGGCAGCTTCGACACCATCGTCGTCGACCCCGGACAACAGGGCTCCGTACCGACACGAGGTGGAGATCAGCGATGCGGTCTTGCCCGAGATGACCTCGAGGTAGTGGGCGCGGGTCGGTTCCAGCTGCGGAACGTCCGGCGGCAGGGCCCCGAGCGATCCCTGGACCTCGGCGATCTGGCCTTCGCACAGCTGTGCCAGGGTCTGCGCCATGATCCGGGTCACCTCGACCCCGAGGTCGGCGGAGAGGTCCGAAGCCCTGGCGAAGAGGTAATCGCCGGTCAGGATCGCGACGGTGTTGTCCCACCGCGAGTTCGCCGAGGGGCTGCCGCGGCGAGCCGTGGCTTCGTCGATCACGTCGTCGTGGTACAGGGTCGCCAGGTGGACGAGCTCGACGATGACGCTCGCATCGACCAGTGCGGGAGGAGCCGGGGTCTCGGCACTCGGCCCGTCCGGACCGAGGTGCCCGGTCAACGCCACCATCAGCGGACGGAAGCGCTTGCCTCCGGCCGAGATCAGGTACCGAGCGGCCCGGTCGACGAAGGCGTGCGACGAGGTCACCTGTTCGGACAGGCGCGCCTCGACGGCATCCAACACGCCGGTGATGGGCAGCCCGTTGGCCTCGAGTTGATCGAGCACGGGGGTGGGGATGCTCAGGCGAGCAGCCCGTGGCGGGGAGGAAGGTTCGGTCACCGGACCAGCGCCGCCGCGGTTTCCGCGATCTGGAGGAAGTTCTGGGGGTAGATGCCAAGGAACAGCACCAACGTCGCACTGACGGAGACGCCGGCCGACAAGCCCGTCGTCACGATCGGCAGACCACGTTCGAGATCCGGCTCCTCGAGGAACATCGTGGCGGCGATGCGCAGGTAGAAGAACGCGGCGACCACGCTGCTCAGCGCACCGATCACCACCAGCCACGTCAGCCCGGAACCGACCCCGGCCTGGAAGACCAAGAGCTTCCCGATGAACCCTGCCGTCCCCGGGATGCCGGCCAGCGACAGCAGGCAGAGCGACAGGATGCCGGCCAGCGCAGGCGAGGAACGTCCCAGTCCACGCAGATCCAGCAGGGTGACCTCGCCGCGGCGTTGTCGTTCGAGGGCGATGACACAGCCGAAGGCACCGATCGTCCCGACCGCGTAGGTCAACAGGTACCACAGGGTGCCGGACAGTCCGGCGTTGGAGTTGGCGACCACACCGATCGTCGCGTAGCCCGCGTGGGTGATCGACGAGTACGCCAGGATGCGCTTGAGATCGTGCTGGACGAGCGCCACGAACGCGCCGTACAGCATCGTCACCGCAGCGAGCACGGCCAGGATCGGCACCCACAGCGTCGACAACGAGGGGAAGGCGACGAGGTAGAGCCGGAGGACGGCGGCGAAGGCGGCGGCCTTGGTGGCCGCGGCCATGAACGCGGTGATGTTGGTCGGCGCGCCCTGGTAGACGTCCGGCGTCCAGAGGTGGAAGGGCGCGAGCGCGATCTTGAAGCCGATACCGACGGTGATCAGCCCGAGTCCGAGGGCGGCGACCAGTTCGGGGGTCGTGCCGAGGCCGATGGTGCGACCGATGCTCGGGATCGCCAACGTGCCCGTGGCAACGTAGGTCAGCGCCATCCCGTAGAGCAGTATCGCCGAGGCGACCGCGCCGAGGATGAAGTACTTGAGCGAGGCTTCCTGTGAACGGCGGTCGCGACGCGCCAGTCCGGTCAAGACGTACAACGCCAGCGAGAGGATCTCCAGGGCGACGAACATCGTGATGAGGTCGTTGGCCGATCCGAGCGCGGCCATGCCAACGACCGCCAGCAGCAGCAGCGACTCCACCTCGGCGCGGTTGATCTTGCGGTCCTGGAGGTAGCCGTACCCGATCGGCAGCACCAGCAATGCCGAGACGTAGACGGTCAACCGGGTGAACAACGCGATGCCATCGCTGGCGACCGCGCCCCCCAGAGCCTCTTGGGTGATGATGCGTTCCGCTCCGGGAGCGAGCACCGCCGCGTACTGCCACATCGTCAGGATCAGCGCCGCGACCAACGAGGCGGCCGCGATGAACGCCTGTTGCAGCGATTGGCGTCGCGGGAAGGCGAAGACCGCCGCCGGGACCACGGCACCGAGCCCGATCGTGACCGCCCCGGCGACGACCTGGTCCTCGGAGACCAACCACCCACCGACGAGGATGCCGATGAGTGCGACCGGGATGGCCACCACGTGGGGCTGACGGCGAGCGATCGCGAGGAGCAGGAGCACGAGCGCGATCGCGGTCGGGGGTAGCTCCGGCGCGATCGTCGACCACTGGATCTCGGGGATCTGCAGGGTCGGCGCGCCGGTCTGTCCCAGCAGGGAGGAGGCGAGGAGGGTCATCGTCATGAGCCATCCTCCTCGTCGTCGATCGGTTCTTCGTCCTCTGCCTCAGCCCCCGCGTCCACCTCGGCGAGGACGCGATGGACCGAGGGTTCGACGAGGTCGTACAAGGGCTTGGGGTACAGCCCGATCACCACGATCAGCACGATGATCGGAGCCAACACCCCGATCTCACGTGGCTTCAGGTCGGTGGTGTTCTCGTTGTCCGCACCCTCGAGCGGACCGTGGAAGATCCGCTGGTAGGCCCACAGCAGGTACAGGGCGGCCAGCACCACCCCGAAGGAGGCGAACACCGCGGCCGTGCGGTTGACCTGGAAGGTGCCGAGCAGGATGGGGAACTCGCCGACGAACCCGTTGAGCCCCGGCAATGCCAGGGAGGACATCGATACCACCAACCAGAGGCCGGCCATCACAGGGACCCGCTTGGCCAGGCCACCGAAAGCGGCGATCTGGCGGGTGTGACGACGCTCGTAGAGGAAGCCGATCAGCAGGAACAGTGCACCGGTGGACAACCCGTGGTTGATCATCTGCACCACGGATGCCGAGGTGGCGGTGCTGGTCAGCGCGAAGGTGCCCAGCACCACGAACCCCATGTGGCTCACCGAGGAGTACGCGATCAGCTTCTTGATGTCGGCCTGCATCAGCGCCACCACGGCCCCGTACAGGATGCCGATCACCGAGATCGCGATCAGCCAGGGAGCGAAGTCCGCGGTCGCGTCCGGGAAGAAGGGCAACGCGTACCGCAGCAACCCGAAGGTCCCCATCTTGAGCAGCACGCCAGCCAGGAACACCGACCCACCCGTCGGCGCCTCGGTGTGGGCGTCGGGCAGCCAGGTGTGGACCGGGAATAGCGGGACCTTGACGGCGAAGGCGACGAGGAAGGCGCTGAACAACCAGGCTTGCTCGGTCCCCGACAGGCTCAGGTCCAGCATGGCCTCGTAGGCGAAGCTGCCGGTCTGGCCGTACAGGTACAGGATCGCGACCAGCATCAGCAGGCCGCCGAGCAGCGTGTACAGGAAGAACTTGACCGCCGCGGCCTTACGCGCCGCGCCTCCCCAGATGCCGATGATGAGGTACATCGGCACGAGGCTGAACTCGAAGAAGACGTAGAACAGCAACAGGTCGGTGGCGGCGAA
>SKNK01000031.1 GCA_007120565.1 Nitriliruptoraceae bacterium
GGGGGGGGGGCGGGGGCGGGCCACCGCCCACCCACGGCAACGACCGCTCGTCAGCGCCACGTCGTGACCTTCCCACCCACGGTCACGCCATCGAGAGTGCGGTGATGGTGTGACCGTCGCAGACCCGAAAGGTGTCCACCAGCCGGGTGTAGACGTTGCTGTCGAAGTCGGCTACAAATCAGCTAGCCCGTCAGGATCGAAGGGGACGGTCCACGATCTCGGGCGACTGGGAAGAGGATCTGGCTCGGGTGTGTGGCCAAGCCCTGGCCAGAACGACCACAGCGATGGCGTAGGCGCACTCGCGCCACTCGTGGCGCAGCGCGACTCGCTCCGCTGTGCGATGAACGAGAGGGCAAGATCGATGAAAACCAGGATCGCAACACTGCTCGCCGCCATGATGGTGCTGAGCATGGTGGCCGTGCCTGCCACGGCCGATCCATTCGCAGAACCACACCCCCACTTCCTGCTCGTTGGGGCAGATGTGGACCTCACCACGCCTGATCCGGCAACGGGAGCGCCCTACACCATCAACAGCTACGAGAAGTGCGTTCCCTTGGCGGGTGGCAAGGCACAGACCCATAACCGGTTCCACCATCTGATCCACTGGGGTCAGGCGAATCAAGCCTTGGTCGGCGCGGGACACATCGTCGTGCCGTTCGGCTGCCCCTAGCACGTACGGCGGTGCCCCGGTTTCGGCCGGGGCACCGCCATGCCGGGACCTGTCCTCGACGCCCGATGGGCTTAGTCGGTGTTTGCCTGACGACGGGGTTGGTGGGGCTCTGCAGATCAGCCCCTCCGGTCTTCGGTTCCTTCGGGCAGCGTGACGGCTCAGCTGCCGGTGAACCCTTCGACGAGCAGCCAGACACCGAAGGCCAGGAAGGCGACGCCGGCGGCGATCCGGGTCGCACGCTCCGGGATCCGTGCGCCGAGCACGGCACCGACCACGATCGCGATGCCGGACGCCACGGTCATGCCGACGCGGGCGCCCAGCCAGGTCGGCAAGGCCGGTTGGGTGCTGGCCAGGGTGGCCGTCGCCAGCATCGTCTTGTCGCCGAACTCCGCGATCAGGAACGCGCCCGTCACCCCGAGCAGGACCGACGATCCCTTCACCTCGGCGATGTCGTCCTCGTCGTCTTCGGGCCGGAGGGTCCAGATGCCGAACCCCACGAACAGCAGCCCGCCACCGATGGCCAGCGCTTGTTCCGGCAGGGCCGCACCCAACGCCGCGCCCACCAGGGTGGACAATCCCAACATCGTGAACGCCGCGATCGCGATGCCACCCAGGACCGGCCACGGGCGGTACCGAGTGGCGAAGGCCAGGGCGAGCAGCATCGACTTGTCGCCCAACTCGGCGAGGAACACCAGCCCGAAGCTCGTGAACAACGCTTCCACGAACCTCTCCGATCTCCCTTGGGCTGGGCGGCGGCCGGCCGATGTCGCTGGGTGAGCCCGTGAGCGCCATCCCCCCGTAGGCGTTCACGGGCTCACTCACGCGTGGCGGAGCTCCACGTCACGCCCGCACCAGCGGGGCGTAGGCCAGCACGAGGTGCTTGCGGCCGGCTTCCTCGAAGTCGACGGTCGCTTCTGCCTTCTCGCCTTCGCCGGACAGCTCGGCGATCATGCCCGGGCCGAACTTCGGATGGATCACCTGGTCCCCGACGTGGAAGTCCATCCCGCCGATCGTGAGCACCTCGGCGTCACGCAGCCGTTTGGCGGACGATCCGCCGCTGCCGAGCCCACGGCCCCGACCACCTCGGCGTTCCACCAGCTCATCCGGCAGCTGGTCGAGGAACCGCGATGGCGGGTTGTACGAGGTGCCGCCCCACAGCGTGCGGTGGTCGGCGTGCGAGACGTACAGCCGGTCCTGCGCCCGGGTGAAGCCGACGTAGGCCAGGCGCCGTTCCTCCTCCAACTGGTCGGGTTCTGACAGCGAGCGCACGTGGGGGAAGACCCCATCCTCCAGGCCGACGAGGAACACCACCGGGTACTCGAGGCCCTTGGCGGTGTGCAGGGTCATGAGGGTGACCGACCCTTCGGTGTCGTCGTCGAGCTGGTCCTGGTCGGACACCAAGGTCACCGACTCGAGGAAGGCCTCCAGCCCCTCGAGCCCGGCCGCGCCGCCGCCGCGTTCACGGACCTCCTGGGCGACCGACTTGAGCTCCTGCAGGTTCTCGACGCGGCCGAGCGCCTCGATCGTGCGGTCGGCCTGGAGCTCGGTGAGGTAGCCGGTGCGCTCCCAGATCAGCTCGATCAGATCGGCGGTCGGCAGGTCGTGCTCCAGCGAGGTGAACAGCCCATCGATCAGGTCGACGAACGAGGTCACGGCACCGACGGCCCGGGCGGCGAGACCCTGGACGTGTTCCGCCTGCCGGCACGCTTCAAGGAACGTGATCCCCTCCCGCGCGGCGTGGTCCGCGATCGCCTGCACGGTCCGGTCGCCGATACCTCGGCGTGGCAGGTTGATGATGCGTCGCGCCGAGACGTCGTCCGCCGGGTTGATCAACAGTCGGGCGTAAGCCAGGACGTCCTTGATCTCCTTGCGTTCGTAGAACCGCACCCCGCCGATCACCCGGTAGGGAAGCCCGACCCGCAGGAACACATCCTCGAGGACACGGGACTGGGCGTTGGTCCGGTAGAAGATCGCCATGTCGTCGAAGCTGTGGCCGGCGGCGCGCAGCTTCTCGCACTCCTCGGCGACGAAGGCGGCCTCGTCGTGTTCGTCTTCGGCGCGGTGGCGCACGACCTTGTCGCCGATGCCGCGGTCGGTCCACAGCTCGGCGCGGCGTTGCACGGCCGACGGGGCGATGAGGTGGTTGGCGGCGTCCAGGATCGTCTGGGTCGAGCGGTAGTTCTGATCGAGGACCACCACGTGAGCATCGGGGTGGTCGGACTCGAAGTCGAGGATGTTCTGGATCGTCGCGCCGCGGAAGGAGTACACGCCCTGCTGCGGGTCGCCGACGACCATCACGTTGCGGTGCGCGCCGGCCAGCAGCTCGACGAGGTGGTACTGGGCCCGGTTGGTGTCCTGGTACTCGTCGACCAGGATGTGCTGGAACCGGCGCTGGTAGTGCTCGAGCGCGGCGTCGAAGAGCTGGAACACCTCGACGGTCTTGACGATGAGGTCGTCGAAGTCGAGCGCGTTCGCCCGGAACAACCGGTCCTGGTAGGCGGTGTAGACCTCGGCGACGTCGGACTCCGGCCACCCCATCGCCTGCTGCTTGTAGGTCTCGAAGTCGATCAGCTGGTCCTTGGCGTTGCTGATCGCCGTCTGGACCGCGCGCGGCGACAGGCGCTTCGGGTCGATCCCCAGGTCCTTCATCAGCTGGGCGATCAGGCGCTGGCTGTCCTGGGCGTCGTAGATCGTGAAGCTGCTCTTGTAGCCGAGTCGAGGTAGTTCGCGCCGGAGGATGCGGACGCAGGCCTTGTGGAAGGTGGTCACCCACATCTTGTCCGACAGTCGCTCCCCCACCAGCCCGCCGACCCGCTCAGCCATCTCACCGGCGGCCTTGTTGGTGAAGGTGATCGCGATCAGCTCGAAGGGGCTGACGTCGTGGTCGCGGATCAGGTGGGCGATGCGGTGGGTCAGCACGCGGGTCTTGCCCGACCCTGCTCCGGCGACGACCAACACCGGCCCCTCGACGGTGGTGACCGCCTCACGCTGCGCCGGGTTCAAGCCCTCGACCAGGGCGGGGGTGACGGTGGACACGAAGAGCACTCCGGGCGGATCGGCGGCGACCAGGCCTCCTCCCGATGGTGGGCCAGAGGTGTCGCGGTGGACGGACACCTCGAGGGTAGTGCTGCCCTCCGACACCTCACGCCGGGCTGGTAGAAAGGGCTGGTAGAACACGTGAGACGCCCTGACCCCCGCGATCCTCAAGGCACCACCGTGGATGAGACCGTGTTGCTTGACCGGGCCCGAGAGCTGCTCGGCCGCCTGGGACCGATGCACGCCGACGCGATCGCACGTGAGCTGGACGATCCCGACGTCGACGCCCAAGTGGTGTTCCACGCCCTGATCGCCGAACCCGAGGATCCAGAGGGCTTCGCGGCGTTCCCTCTACGGGATGGGAGGTTCTGCGACCTCGACCAGCTGCTCGAAGGCATCATCCTCACCCACGAACTCAGCGACGAGGAGCGCGACAACGGCAAGCTCCAGGTCGACCCTGACCTCATGATCGTCCACCTGTTGAGCGACGACGGTCGGACCTTCCCGCTGGCCGACGGCACCCACGCCACCTTCGTGGACTGGGCCAGCTCCCACCTCGAGGGACCCGAGGGGTGGCTACCCGAGGCCCGCGCCGTCGAGCTGACGATCGTCGACGACCGCATCGTGTTGACCGGCAGGGACGACGTCCCCGAGGTCGAGGACGCGACCGTGGACCGCTTGGACGCGGTGTTGGCCGTGGCTGAGGAGCGGGGTTGGAACCTCGACGGGGTCGAGCTGATCGTCCAGGCCCGAGCGCGCTACCCCCGGATCTTCACCCGAGCGCAGGCCCCGGTCAGCGACCTGCTCGCCGCCGCAGGGCTGAGGATGACCGACCGCGGGATCGTCGACCTCCATGACCCCGACGATCTCGACGCAGGCGAGGATCGACTCGACGGCCTCGTGGACCATCTCCGCGATGACCACGGTTTCGATGAGTCGGAGATCGGCGCGCTTCTGGAGCTGCACCGCACCACGCTGGAGGTCAGCAACTCGGTGCTTCGAGCCTCCATCGACCGCATCACCACATCAGCCGGGGAACCAGACGATGACCGTGGCACCCTCGATGAGCTGATCGTTGAGGCGTTGGAGGAGATCGACCTTCAAGCATCCGCCGAGCAGCTGTTCGCCCTGCTCGATGATCGGGATCTGACCGCCGCGATCCTGGAGGACCTCGTCGGCTCGGACCCGATCGTCGCCGCTGTTGCGCTCGCGCTGACCGAGAACGTCGTTGCTGACCTGCGTGACCGACGCAGTCGGGCCAACGCCGCTTGGCTGGCGTCGGGATGCCTCGAGCTGGTCGCGGACGACCATGCGCTCGCCGAACGGCAGCTCCGCAAGGTCGTGGAACTCGACCCCGACAACGCCTCCGCGACCTTCGAGCTCGCGCGCTACCTATCGGACCGAGGCGAGGCCGGGGCGGCGCTGAACCTGTTGCGTCAGATCGAGGGCCCGAAGATCGACGAGCAGATCGAGTTGCTCAGTCGCTACACCAAGCCCGGCCCGGCGTCAGCGGGCCGCAACGACCCCTGCCCGTGCGGATCTGGTCGCAAACACAAGGTGTGCTGCCAGGCCCGCAACGGGTGGCCGCTCCAGGAGCGGATCCCGTGGGTCTGGAACAAGGTCTACACCTACCTGGCCAGCCCGGCGGCCCATGAGCTCGTGTCGCCGATCGTCCAGGCGATCGACCTCACGGACGGTCCGGACGGGACGGGGAGCCTTGCGGCAACCAGCTTCGCCCTGTTCGAGGGCGGCCTGTTGGAGGAGTTGTGTGAGCGTCGCGGCTCGCTGCTGCCCGCCGACGAGTTGGAGCTGCTCCGCACCTGGGCCGAGGTACGCGCCGCCGCGTACGAGCTCGTCGGGGTCGACCGCGACGACCGCTTGACCCTGCTGGACCTCACCTCGGGCGAGCGTGTCAGCTTCGTCGACCACCGCATGGCGGGCAACCTCGACGTCGGAGACGCGTTCCTCGCCTGGATGCTGGAAGAGCCCGACGGATCTGTCCCCCACTACGGCGTGATACGCCTCCGGTCCGGACATCTCCAGGCCACGCTGGAGCTGCTCGATGAGGACCCGTCGGTCGACGATCTGATCGGTTGGTACCGATCGCTGACCGCACCACCGAGGCTCGCAACGACGGCCGGCGATCCTCTCGAGACGATCACCCAGGTCTACGCCGTTCCGGACGTCGCGGCTGCTGGGGTTGCCCTTGCCGCCCACCTCGAGGAGGTCGACGACGGGCGGTTGGCGGCGTTCGAGGAGCGTGACGGTCAGCGTTGGCTGCGAGGCTCGGTGGCGCTCGACGTTCCCCCGGGACACCTGACGGTGTCCACCCTCTCGGCCCATCGCGCCGCATGGTTCAACGACCTCGTCGATGCCGAGGTGGTGGGCGCGGAACTGGTCGACGAGGAGCGGATCCCCGCAGACGACATCGATGCGAGGATCGGGCCCGGTCCCTTCGACGATGGGTCGGACTCCGGCGCGGGCGCCGGACTCGATCTGGACGCGATGGACCCCCAGCAGCGGGCGGTGCTCGAGGACCAGCTCGATGCGTTCATGGCTGAGCACGAGGATCGTTGGCTCGAGACCTCGATCCCCGCCCTCGGCGGGGCGACTCCGCGCGAAGCCGCCCAGGACCCGACCCGTCGCGCCGATCTGGACACGCTCCTCAAGGAGATGGAGAACCTGGAGGCCGGCTGGACCTCGCCTGGGCGCCCGATGGACGGGCGCCGCCTGCGGCGGCTGCTCGACATGTGACCGGCCGTACGCCTCGAGCCCCGATGTCCCGGACCAGCGCTAGCGGATGAAGCGGATGCAGACCGGGTAGCGGTAGCCGGAACTGGATGAAGCGCGGGAGGCCGCAACGATCGGCAGCACGAACCACGCGATGACCGCCGCGACCACCGCTATGCCGGCGAGTAGGAGCCCGACCCCGAGGGTCAGCACACCGATGATCACCATCGGGATGGCCAAGACGACACTCGCCACGATGGCGGCCAACGCGGTCAACTGGAAGTTCAGCGCCTCCTTGGCGTGGTGCTCGGTGAAGGCATCGTCATCCCTCCGTGCCATCCAGACGAACAACGGGGCGAGGAAGCCGAGTGTCCCGCCGCTCAGCAGGCCGGCGCCCAGGCCGCCGAGGTGGGCAGCGACCGACCATCCGCGGGCCTCGGAGCCGATGGTCGGTGAGGCGTGCCCAGTGCAGTTGGCGCCGCAGACGGGGCAGGTGGGGGTTGATGTCGCCGTGTCCATGATGGTGCCTCTTCCGGATCGGGTACCCGGGTCGCAGGGACGTCGAGGTAGCAGCGGCGCAGGGGCGCCGTCGACCATCAGCATCCCCCGGACGAGGCGTTGGCACCATCGGGGAGACCCCTGGTTCGACCCTGACCTGCGGCACCCCGGTCGGGGTTGCCCCGACACACACGAGACCGGGGCGGCCATGTGGCCGCCCCGGTCGTCGTTCCTGCTACCTCGACTCAGCTAGACGCGCATGGCGAGCTGTAGTCGTAGTTCTGTGCGGTCGGGCCGGTCACGCCGGTCTGGATCGTGTCCAGACCGAGTGCGGCGTCCGGGTTGGGCTGGCTGATGACGCCCTCGCGCGGAGCGCCTGCCGGGTCACCGTAGGTGCGCTCGGGGAGCGCGCCTTCGTAGTCGACGACCAGCCCTTCAGCAGCTGCCCGCACGCCTTCACGGGTGAGGTCACCGTTGGCGGCGGCCTGCTCCAACACGGCCTTCACCGGGTAGGACCAGATCCACCCGAAGGTGAAGCCGTCGTTGGCCGGCAGTTCGCCGTCGAGGGCCTCCTGCATGGCCTGGTGCGCCTCGCTCTCACCCTCGAAGTTCTCCCACGGACCGACCAGGGTGAACAGGGCTTCGATGGCCGGAGCCGCCGCGGTCTGGAGCAGGGCGTTGTTCCAGGTCGGAACCGAACCCAGGAACGGGCTGGTGAAGTCGTTGGCAGCGGCGCCACCGACGATCTCCGCCATCTCGGCCGGACCGGTCGCGATCACCACGATGTCCGCTCCCGACCCGACGATCTGACCGACGGCCGAGTCCTGCGAGCCGACGATCGCGTTGGGTGCGGTCTCGACGAAGCCGAGGAACTCGGCGTCGTTGGCCTCGGCCCACGCCTGAGCACCGGCAGCGGAGTCGCCACCGAAGTCACCGGGGTAGCCGACGGCCAGGACGGAGTTGATCTCGCCCGCGTTCTCGTTCATCCAGTCCAGGCCGATCATCGACTCCATGCAGTACGAGTAGCCGGAGTTGAGGATCAGGTTGTTGTCCGTCTCGGGGAAGTCCCAACCGGACCACCAGGTGGCGGGCATGCCGACGACGTCATCAGCGTCCATGTCCGGCAGGATCGCTTCGGTCTGCGGGGTACCCAGGCTCTGCGCGAGCATCAGGATGTTCGGCTCGATCTGACGGTACGCCGAGCTGTGCTCCTGCGGGTCGTACCGCGTGTCACGGGTGTACTCGGAGATGTTGATGTCGAAGCCGCCGATGCCACCGTTCTCGTTGACCCGGTCGAAGAAGGCCTGCTGGCCTGCGACGATCGGGACGGCGAGCGCGGCGAACGGACCTTCGGTGAGGTCAGAGAGGACGCCGAGGTAGATGCACCCGTTGTCCTCGTTGACCGCATCTGGGCACGGTTCCTCGGTCACGCCGGTGCCGGTCGCGATCTCCTCTGGCTCCTCCGCGGGCGCCTCATCTGGCGCCTCGTCCGGTGCCTCTTCGGTCTCCGCCGGAGCCTCCTCGGCTGGAGCTTCCTCGGTCTCGCCGGCCGCTGCCTCCGGCGCCTCTTCGTCTCCCCCGCAGGCCATTACGACCAGCGCAAGAACGGCGAGGAACGCCGTGATTCGATGCCGTCTACTGATCCTGCGCATCCTTGACCTCCCGATCATCCTGGATACCGAGGGCGCCGGGCCAGCTTGAGATGCTGAC
>SKNK01000346.1 GCA_007120565.1 Nitriliruptoraceae bacterium
GCAGCGCAGATACGAACTTCGGCCGGGGCTCCGCCGCCGGAGCTTGGGAGCGGAGCAGGGCCCGGTTCGGCCACTTCCGACGAGGTGTCTCGGGCTGTGGCCGGGTTCGGTCCGAGTCCGGCGGGCGGGTTCAACGCGTCAGGAAGGTCCCCAACACCGGGGGCGCCAGCTAGCTCGGGGCGGGGCCTGGCGATCACGTCACTGGTGTCGTCTCTCGTGTGGGTGTTCGGGATCGGGTCAGTGGTAGGCGTGGTAACCGCCATCCTCACGTTCAAGCGACGTCCGGACCCCGTCAGCCGGGGGTTGGCGATCGCAGGGCTTGTCATCGGGGTCCTCGGGCTGATCGTGGCGGCCGTATCCACGACGTTTGCAGTCTCGGTGTTCACGGACCAACGCGACGTTGCGCAGGAACGGCAAGTGCAGTCTGATGTACGCAACGGCGCGGTAGAGATGGAGAGGGCCTATACCGACGCGGGGCGCTATCCAGGGGCATCCGGGCAGGATCTGCCCGATGTGATCGACGGGTTCGTTCCCTCTGATGGGGTCACGGTCGAGTTGACCCAGGTTTCCGAAGGCAGGTTCTGCCTCACCGGCTATCGGGAAGGTTGGGATGGCCCGGTCGCGGCGTACGACTCGCACGGAGGTGGGATCCTCGACGACCCGGAGGGCTGCACACCGTGACGGTCACGGCCGGAGACCGGATGTCGTCACGCGTGGCAGAGCGCTGCGGAAGTGGGTCTGCCCCCTCTCATCGACGAAGAGACCTGGCACCGAAGCGGCCATGCTCCGGGCGCCGCTATCTGGAGTTCGCATGAGACCATGTCGATCCCGTCCACGGTCCCGAGATCTCGTGTGAGCGTACGCATCGCGCTCTGGGATATCTGCCGCGGTGGGACCCGCAAGCTGGAGCTTCTCGACCGCCTGAAAGCGGATGTGCTCCTGCTGTTGGCCGTCTCACCGACCTCCGCGGACCGCTACCGACTGCACTGGGCAGATCGGTACGACTGTGCTGCCGCACTCGACCTCGTCTCCTCGGCTCAGTCCCGACCATTCGGTGCGATGATCGCATCACGCTGGCCCATGGAAGAGGCCTGGACGATCGACGCGCTCCCACGCCCCGAACGAGCCCTGTTCGCGACGGTCAACGTCGGTGGGAATCGTGTCACCCTCGGCGCTTGGGGTACGCCCAACGCAGCGGGCGAGGGATACCCCGCCAAGATGGACGCCTACCGGTTGATGACCGACTACCTCGCTGACCGGGAAGGATCGACCATCGTCGGAGTGGACACCAACAGCCGGTTCGATCCGCCGGACCCTGAAGTCGACATCGAGCATGACGAACTTCGAAAGGACGAGCATCGCTTCCTTGCACGGGACGCCGTTCACGGGCTGGCTGACGTGCACCGCGCCCTGGTGGATGCCGATCCGGACCGCTGGAGACTGGTCAGGGACCTGCGTCCTCACGGACCACTGGCGACGACGTTCGTGCGTCGACCTCACGGCAGGCCGCGCGGGATCGCTCGCGGATTCGACAGCGGACGGCATTTCGGCCTCGACCGGATGGACCGCATCTTCGTCTCCAGCGACATCCGGCCCCTCGCTTGTGAACACCTCTACCACGAGTCGCTCGACCTAGGTGGCGACCACGCAGCAGTCATCGCCGACCTCGCGTTCCATGGCCAGGTACGGCGGGTATCGCGCGAGGCTGACAGAGGTCGGTAGACGTCACGTCAGGACCCGGCCCGCTGGACACCGTTCGGTACTTCAGGCGTCTGGAAGAAGGCGTCCAGAGATCTCGTTGGTCACCTCGAATCGTTGGCTCGGGGTGTGACGGAACAGGGAACGGCGTGCATCCCCCTCGCGCCATCGATGCTGCGCGGTCGGCTCCTGGCTGAAGTGCATACGAGGTTGTGCTCGGACCTGCTTGAGGGGTCAGTCCGTCAGGTAGACGTGCCTTCGCACGACCTCCAGAGTGTCGTCGATGCTGCCGCCCTCGTCGAGGACGTTGTCGACCTCGTAGCCGATCTCGTTCCACAGCCAACTGTTCCCCGACAGATGCAACATCTGCTGCGCAGCAGCCAGCAGGTCAGTCAGGAAGGCACCGTCGTCGGTTGGGTCAGCCAGTCCCTCCCGTATCGCACCGATCGAGATGGTCACCGGCGGCGGGATCGCACCGTTGGGCTGCGCACGACCGGGGGCCTGTCCGAGGGCGTTGACGCGCAGCGCATACACGGCTGCATCGTCGAGAGCCTCGGCGACGGATCGCCACTTGGCTGAGTGTCGAGCTGGCACCGATCTGGCGCGTTGTCGGGCCTTGTCGACCGCGGCGAAGAGCAGGTCAGCGTCGTGGAACGCCCGTGAGGCGAGCAACTCGTGCGTGTCGGGTTCCTGACGAGCGACCAAGCGCCGAGCGAGATCATGCAACTCGTCCAACTCATCCATCGATGCCCTATCAGTCGCAGCCTCGCACCCGCTACGTCGCTTGGACCTTGGCACGCCCGCCATCGAACCGCAAGGCCAGCACCAGCTCCCGTCTCCTCCTCGGGTGGCTGATCTACTCAGGCTCTGGTCGAGGGTGTCTCGTCTGCGAGGTCATCCACTCGCGTCGGCGGTGCGCGATGGTCGAGCCGCTGCACTTCGGTCGCGATGCGGGATCCGGCACAACGGCGTCCACAGGCGAAGCGGTACAGGCAAGAGGTCGCCACTTTCGTGCAGGGCACGTGCGGGAACCCCGCTGAGGGGCGAGGACAGGTCGGCGCTGATCAGGTCCCGGCGGGAGCGACTCTGCGCGCGTCGCTCTCCGGTGCATGACGTGCATAGCAGCGAGGCGACTCGTGCGTGCCTCCATCGACGTCCTTCGGTGGCTGGTGCACGACGGAAGTGTGGCGGCGTGCATCGGCCCGTGCCACGCTGGCACCGAGAGTTGAAGCGCTTCAGGAGGTCGCACGTGGAGCGGGTCGATGTCGGCGGGCTGACCATCGCGTATGAACGGGCGGGCGACGGGCCACCTCTGGTCCTGCTGCATGGGGGGTTCAGTGATCACCGCGCGTGGCGGCGGCAACTCGAGTCGCTCTCGCACGAGTGGACCGTTGTGGCCTGGGACGCGCCCGGCTGCGGTGCATCCTCGGATCCACCGGCAGACTTCAAGCTCGGTGACTACGCGGACTGCGTTGCCGGGCTCGTCGGGGCCATAGGTCTCGAGCAACCCCATGTGGGCGGGCTGTCGTTCGGCGCTGGCCTCGCACTCCAGTTCTACGACAGGCACCCGGATCTATCGAGGTCGCTGATCCTGGCGAGTGCCTACGCAGGCTGGGGCGGCTCCCTGCCGCCAGAGGAGGTCGAAGCTCGTCTCGCTCGAGCGGTTGCGGACGCCGAGAAGCCACCAGAACAGTGGGTGGAGTCCTACCTGCCAACCTTCTTCGCCGGCGAGGTCTCGCAAGAGGCCATCGACGAGGTGGTCGCCATGATGCTCGACACGCGGCCGGCCGGGATGTTGCCGATGCTGCACGCCTTCGCCGAGGCAGACCTACGGCCCATGCTGCCCCGCATCTCCGTGCCGACGCTCCTACTCTACGGCGACGCCGACATCCGCTCGCCGTTGGACGTCGCCGAGGAGATCCATGCGGCGATCCCAACGTCGCAGTTGATCGTCCTACCCGGGGTAGGCCACGCCTCCCAGGTCGAAGCGCCGCACGCCTTCGACGCCGAGGTTCGACGCTTCCTCCTCGACGTCGACGCCTGATGTCTCATGGCAGCCACGGGCTGGGGCGGCCGCATGTGCGCGCCACCAGCAGCTCCGGACGAGTCTCTTCCGACTCCGTTGCAGCGAGTCCCGGAAGAGAACCACCAGCGTGATGGCGGACGCTTCGACGAACTCGTCTCGTGGCACACGACATGTTGCGCGAGGGGTCTAGAGTCGGGGTGGCGATCATCGAGGCTACGACCCGGCGGCCGGGTTGGCGTCGACCAGGCAGCAACCCAGATGACGGAGTAGCGATGCTGAAGGCCTCGTTGGCGTTGGATCCCCAGTTGGTGGTCGCCGACGTTCGTCGGCGCACGTTCGGCTCGTTCGTCGAGCACATGGGGCGGTGCGTTTACACGGGGATCTTCGAGCCGGGCCACGCCACTGCTGACGAGGTGGGCCACCGTTCCGACGTGTTGGAGCTGACACGCGAGCTCGGGGTGACGATGGTGCGCTACCCGGGCGGCAACTTCGTCTCCGGCTACCGATGGGAAGACGGGGTCGGGCCGGTCGAACAGCGGCCGACGCGGCTCGATGCGGCCTGGCACTCGTTGGAGACGAACGCACACGGGATCGGCGAGTTCGTGGACTGGGCCCGGAAGGCGGGTGTGGAGGTCAACTACGCCGTGAACCTCGGCACCCGTGGGGTGCAGGAAGCGGTCGATGTCCTGGAGTATGCCAACCACCCGTCCGGGACCTACTGGTCGGACCTCCGGGCCGCCCATGGCCACCGGGCACCCTTCGACATCAAGCTGTGGTGCTTGGGCAACGAGATGGACGGGCCCTGGCAGACGGGGCACAAGACCGCCTACGAGTACGGGCGGCTCGCGGCCGAGACGGCACGGGCGATGCGTCAGATCCAGCCGGACCTGGAACTGGTCGCCTGCGGAAGCTCCGGTTCGGGGATGCCCACGTTCGGCGCGTGGGAGGCGACCGTGCTCGAGGAGGCCTACGACCAGGTCGACTTCATCTCTGCCCACGCGTACTACAACGAGTCCACGGCGGGCGACCTGGGCAGCTTCCTCGCATCGGCGTTGGACATGGAGGCGGTTATCGCGAACGTGGTCGCGACCGCGGATCACATCGGCGCGAAGAGAGGCGATCGCAAGCGCATCAACCTCTCGTTCGACGAGTGGAACGTCTGGTACCAGGACGACCTGGAGGTGCCCACCGAGTGGCTGCGAGCCCCGCGACTCGCCGAGGACGTCCACAACCTCGCCGATGCGGTCGTGGTCGGAAGCCTCCTGATCACGCTGCTGCGCAACAGCGACCGGGTGACCGCCGCATGCCAGGCTCAACTCGTGAACTCGCTTGGGATCCTGCGAAGCGAACCGGGCGGACCGGCGTGGCGGCAGGCAAGCTTCCACCCTTTCGCGCAGGCGTCACGCTTCGCCCGGGGGCGAGTCCTTCAGGCCGAGCCTGTCAGCCCGGTGTATGACACCGCTCAGTACGGTCCGGCCTCGCTCGTGCACGCCGTGGCGACCCACGACCCAGAGTCAGATGACGTGACCATCTTCGCGGTCAACCGGCATCAGCAGGATGACGTCGCGCTCTCGATCGGAACACGTGCCCTCCCGGAGCATCGGGTCGTCGAACAGTTGGTGCTCGACGGCGACCCACGGGCGTGCAACACCCAGGAGCAGACTGAGCGGGTGTTCCCTCGACGGGCGGATGCTGCCGAACCTGCCCCTGGCGGCCTGGAGGTTGCGCTCTCTCCCGTGTCTTGGAACGTCATCCGGCTTCGTCGTGATCCCGCCCCAGGAACGGCAAGAGGATGAGCCTCATCCTCCCATGCCATCGGTGCTCCCAACTTCCGAGGGCGTAGCACTCATCTACCGACCTTCGTACGGGATCAAGCGGATGCCGCCAGGAGCCGATGCCTAAGGTGAGCCGCGCACGCCCGCCGTGGCAACGGTGGGCTTACGGGAGTCAACATGGCAGAGCGAGCGGTGCATCGAACCACCGACGGGGCGATGCACGAGAGCGGCCAGCCGGCGATGGTGGCGAGCATCGAGGACATCGCCAGCGAGGTCGAACAGGGCCCGCCGTTCAACTGGGATGAACTCGACGAACTGCGGTGTGCTTCGCGACGCCTGCGGCGGGCGATCGAGGTGCTCACGATCAGCAGAGCGATGATGTGCCTTGGCTGCGAGGACATGTTCGTCCCGTCAGCTCCGGCCGACCGGTACTGCTCCGAAGGCTGCCGGGAGTCCAGCGCGACCTGAGTCCGACCGTGCCGGTAGTGGCTGGAGCCGGTTGGCATCTAGCGTCCGAGGCTCCGGGCTCGAGGACACGAGGCGTGTGCTCCGGCTGCGAGTCACCCGAACCGGCGCGAGCCGTCAGTCTCGCCGACGAGTACGGGCTCCGCACGGCACGGCCCCCGACGGTGCACCGACGAGGAACCGTGTAGGCACGGTGCGGAGCACGCGTGCCAGCACGCCCCGCGCTGCGTTGGTGAACGTCGAGGCGCTCCACCCCAACGAGTACCAGCATCTGCGGCCTTCGCAAGTGTCCGGCCACCGACGTCGGGAGGTGCCGGTATCGGGTGGCGATCATCCAGATCGTGACCGATAGCCTTGGAAGGTCCGTGGTTCTCGCACGTCGGAGCGGAGGACAGCAGCGATGAGCGCTTACAACTACGAGACCTTCGATGGCTACGTCGCCTCGGGCGACGAGCAACGCGAGTTCGCTGCCTGGCCCGATCTGCTCCATGCCGGTGACGCTGCGCCCGAGATCGCGGGCACCGTGCTCGACGGTGATCAGCTCGCGCTGTCTTCGGTGTGGCAGCGCCGCACGACCGTGGTCGAGTTCGGCTCGTTCACCTGACCGTACTGCTCAGCAGAGGGTCCTCTGCTCGACGCCGCAGCAGACCGCCACCCCGACGTGGCTTGGTACTTCGTGTACACCCGCGAAGCCCACCCGGGTGAGCACGTCACCCATCACACCTCGTTCGAGACCAAGCTCGACAACGCACGCCTGCTCCGCGACGAGATCGGCATCCGTCGACCGATCCTCGTCGATGACCTCGAGGGGACCGCCCACCGCGCCTACGGGCTGCTCCCGAACATGACCTGGGTGATCGGTCGGGGCGGTCGCATCCTGTACCGCGCAGACTGGACCTCGGCGGCCAACGTCGAGGCGTTCCTCGACCGCTACGAGGAGGGGCGGCGTCGACGCCCTCCAGGCGGTGTCGTCTCGTCGTACGTGAGCGAACAGATCGAGTTCCGCGACGTCGATCGTGAGGCGTTCTACGACCGACTGCGCCGCAACGGGCCACGCAGCTACGACGAGTTCAAACACGCCGAACGCCTCTGGGCCGAACGGGACTGACGCAAGAGCGACGCCCAGCACTCGCCCAGGTTGCGTCTTGACCGTCGCGATGCGGGCGTCCGCCGGTGACCGAGCCGTCAGAAGGTGAAGCTGAGCCCGAGGATGACGACCCAACCGGCCGCCGAGACCAGCAGTGTGTTGCGCCACTTCAACTCGGAGAAGATCAGCCAGCCGGCGGTGGCGATCACCCCCAGGAAGACGAACAGCACCGTGAGGTTGCCGGATCCTCCCCCATGGCCGCTGTCGTGGTAGGCGATCAGGGTTGATGCGAGGGAGGGCGTCAAAGGCATGTGGTCGTCCTGTCGATCGTCGGATGAGGTCCGGGCGCTCGAGGCAAGGCTCTTCCCCGGCTCCCCACCCGGCAACCGACGAGCGCGACGGAACCTTCCATCCGGTGGCCGATGGCTGCGTTGTGGTCAGCCGTGGTCGGGGCACCGTGACGCTGGAGGTCTGCGACGTTGTCGTTGGTTGCCACCGTTGAACGCGCAACCGATCCACTACCGGAGTCTCCGGCCCCCTCCACACCGTTGCTGACGCCCCAGGAAACGGGCGTACTGCACGGTGATGGATCGTCCCGGCACGTTGGCCCCAGGGTGCGATCAGGAGCAGCCCATGGACAAGCCTCGCTTGCTCGAGATCGGGCTCGACCCCAAGCCTCGACCCGACCTCGAGTTCATCTACGTCTGCGACCCGATGTGCAGTTGGTGCTGGGGATCCACACCTGCCCTCCAACAGTTCGAGGGGTGGAATCGCATCCCGCTGCGGGTCGTCATGGGTGGGTTGCGGACCGGCCCGCAGGCTCAGGTGATGGATGCCGAGGCACGGCAGCACTTCGCCACCTACTGGCAGGGGGTCGCGCAACGGGCCGGGCAGGCGTTCACCACCGCGTCGCTCGAGCGCGACGGGTGGCGCTACGACACCGAACAGTCGTGCCGGTCGGTGGTGACGATGCGCGAGCTCTCCCCACACGACACGCTGCGGTGGGTCGCGAGGCTGCACCGTGCGTTCTACGTCGAGGGCATCGACGTCACCGAGCCGTCGGAGTTGACGGCCCGGCTCGAGGAACACTTCGGGGACCTGAGTGAACTCGCCGTGGGTGTCGCCTGCGATCCTGAAACGGGCCGGTGCTGACCTCGATGGGGCCTGAAGGGCCACCGCCGGGCTGAAGCGCAGGACGTCAGACGGCCTTCTCGCTAACGTCGCGGTCGTGGGGTGATCGGGAGCACCATGACAGAGACGCAGCCGCAGGACGGCGAGGAGCGGGATGAGCTCGCCTTCCGGGCGTTCCGTGAGTCGTTCTACTACGGCGACCACGCGGACATGCAGTTCAAGTTCCTCGCGAAGCTCGGTGACCTCCAGGCGGCGGATCTCGTGGCGGAGATCCTGGCCGGTCTGGGTGAGGCGTTCGACACCGGCGAGCTGGACCCGCTGCGGGGTCTGGTCCAGCGGGCGCAGGCCGACGCGTACGCGGACGACGCCACGCCCCAGGTGGAGGACGCTCCCTTCACGGCGACGTCGAAGGACCTCTCCGATGC
>SKNK01000126.1 GCA_007120565.1 Nitriliruptoraceae bacterium
CAGCCTGACCCCGTCAGACGTGACCGCCACCGAAGGCGAACTCGCGGTGGGCCTCGACCATCGAGCGGTAGCGGCCGGGGACCTCGAGGAGCTCGTCGTGGGTGCCGACCTGCTGGATGCGGCCATCGTCGACGACGACGATGCGGTCGGCATCGCGGATCGTCGACAGCCGGTGTGCGACCACGAACGCGGTGCGGCCCGCGAGCAGCCGGTCCACGGCTTCCTGCAGCAGCACCTCGGTGCTGGCGTCGACGTTGGAGGTCGCCTCGTCCAGCACCAGCACCCGCGGGTCGAGCACCAGAGCCCGCGCGAAGGCCAGCAGCTGCCGCTGCCCGTTGGACAGACTCTCGCCGCGCTCGTGGATCGGGGTGTCGTAGCCCTGGGGCAGCGCCATGATGAAGTCGTGGGCACGGACGGCCTTGGCCGCCGCGATCATCTGCTCATCGGTGGCGTCTGGTCGTCCGAAGCACAGGTTGTCGCGCACGGTGCGGGAGAACAGGAACGGCTCCTGCACCACGACCGCCACCTGGCGTCGAAGGGAGTCCAGGGTGACGTCGCGCAGGTCGTGGCCGTCGATGCGGACGGTCCCGCTGGCGGGGTCGTAGAACCGGGCGACGAGGTTGGTCAGGGTGGTCTTGCCGGCACCGGTCGGGCCGACCAACGCGACGGTCTCGCCGGCGTTGACGTGCAGGTCGACCTCGTGGAGGACCGGCCGGCTGGGCCGGTAGGCGAAGGTGACCGCCTCGAAGGTGACCTCGCCTTCGATGGGCGGCAGCTCGATCGCGTCCTCGCGTTCCTCCACCTGCGGGTCGGTGTCGAGCACCCCGAAGATCCGGTCTGCGGAGGCCATCGCCGCCTGCATCAGGTTGTAGACGTTGCTGAGGTCACGGATCGGGTCGTAGAACTGCTGCAGGTAGGCGATGAACGCCACCAGCACCCCGACGCTGATCGGGTCACCGGCGACGTCGCCGTAGATGGTCAGCACCCCGTACCAGATCACCAGGCTGACGGCCATCGCGCTGGTCACCTCGACGGCCGGTGCCAGGAGCCCGGCGCGGCGGGCGGTGGTGATTGCGGCGTCGAGGTTGCGGTCGTTCACCTTGCTGAAGTGTGCCTCGTTGACGTCTTGCCGGGCGTGTGCCTGGACGTGACGGACCCCCGCGATCGACTCCTGCACGTTGGCGTAGATGTTGGCCATCGTGTCGCGCTCGTAGATGTTCGCTTCGCGGATCTTGCGGCGGAGCAACGCGACGGTGAGCATCACGACGGGCAGGGTCGCCAGCGACAGCAGAGCGAGCTGCGGGTGCATCACGAACATCGCGATCAGGATCCCGACGATCAGCAGCGACTCGCTGATACCGGCGATCAGCCCGTTGGCCAGGAACTCCTGGAGGTGTCGGACGTCGCTGGTCAGCCGCGAGATGATCTTGCCCGTCGGCTGCGACTCGAAGAACCGGAACCCCAGCCGCTGCATGTGGCCGAACACGGTCCGGCGCATCCCGTACAGCACGTGCTGCCCCACCCACGACATCAGGAAGATGCGCTTGCGGTGGGTGAACAGGTAGATGCCGATCACCGCGAGGAACACCACCGAGAGGCGGACCAGCCCGGGGACGTCGCCCTGCTCGATGTAGCGGTCGATGCCGAGGTGGATCAGCCACGGGATCGCCACCTGCGCCGCCGAGCCGATCGTGATCAGCACCAGCGCCGCCAGCATCCTGCCGCGGTAGGGACGGGCGAACCCGAGCAGCCGGCGGAAGTGGCGCCGGTCGAAGCGGGCTTCCTGCTCCTCGATCTCGATCTCGATGCACGCCATGGCTACGCCTCCCTCCCCCGGGCGGCACAGGCCACCTCGTCGTCGCCGTCCCCGAGCACCGAGGCGGCCTGGAGGGAGTACATGTCGGCGTAGCGTCCACCGAGGTCGATCAGTTGGTCGTGGTCGCCGAGTTCGACGATCCGACCACCTTCCATCACCGCGATGCGGTCGACGCCGCGCAGGGTCGACAGGCGCTGGGCGACGATGATCGTGGTCGCGTCACCGACCAGTTCCTCCAGGCCGCTCCAGATCGACCACTCCGTCTCGGTATCCAACGCTGAGGTGGCGTCGTCGATCAGCAGCACGTCTGGTCGCATGATCAGCGCCCGAGCGATCGCGATCCGCTGCCGCTGTCCACCGGACAGGCCGGCACCGCGTTCACCGATGACGGTGCCGTACCCGTCGGCGAGGTTGGCGATGAACCCGTGGGCGTCGGCGCGACGGGCCGCGTCCTCGACCTCCTCGAGGGTGGCGTCGGGACGGCCATAGGCGATGTTCTCGAACACCGTGGTGGAGAACAGGTGGCTCTCCTGGTGGACGAGCGTGACCCGCCCGCGCAGCTCGGCCAGGGAGTAGTCGGTGAGGTCGTGGCCGCCAAGGCGCACCGTGCCGCTGCTGGGATCGTGGGCGCGGTTGATCAGGTGGACGAGGCTGCTCTTGCCCGCTCCGGTGGTCCCCACCACCGCGATCGTCTCGCCAGGGCGGACATCGAGGTCGATCCCACGCAGGACGTCCTGGCCGCCACGTTCGAGGTGGACGTCGTCGAAGGCGATGCTGCGTGGGTCCTCCGGGGAGACCGGGTCGTCGGGGTCGGTGACGATCGCCTGGCGGTCGAGCAGTCCGAAGATCCGGTCGGAGGCGCTCATGGTCTCGCCAGCGAGATCGATCAGCCCGTGGGCCTCCTTGATCGGGCCCATGATCCGGCTGAGGAACCCGTCGAAGGCGACCAGGGCGCCGATCGTCGCGCCACCGCCGATGACGACCAGGCCACCGCCGAGCAGCAGCACGCCCCGAGACAGCAGGACCCAGAAGTCCATCAGGGGCGCGTGCCGGGCACGGATCGCCGCGACGTTCAACTGACGACCGAGCGCTTCGCGGTTCTCCAGGTCGAAACGTGCTTCCTCTGCATCTTCCTGGCCGTAGGAGCGCACGACCCGGATGCCGGTGATGTTCTCACTGAGCGACTCGGACAGGGCGGCGTTCTGTTCGTGGACGGCGAGGAACGCGGGCTTGGCCTGGCGGCCGAAGCTGCGAACGGTGAGGTAGAGCGCCGGGCCGGTCAACAGCATCAGGCCGGTCATGGGGATGTTGACGATCAGGCCCGCGACGATGATGGTCACGATCGTCACGACGATCCGCAGGCTGCTCAGCAGCCCGTGGCCCATGAACCGACGCACCGCCTGCACATCGGTGCCGGTGCGCGAGAGCAGCTCACCGGTGGGGGTGTCCTCGTGGAAGCGCTGGTCGAGGTGGTGCAGGTGGGAGTACAGCTCGTCGCGGAGGTCGCGGACGACCCGTTCACCGATGGAGCGGCGCAGGACCGTCAGCCCGAACAGGGCGCCAGCCAGCAGCAGGCTGATGGCGACGATCAGCCCGATCAGTGGCAGCAGCAGATGCACCTGGCCTTCAACGATGACCCGGTCGATCACCTGCATGATCACGATCGGGCGCAGCACGTCCAGCCCGGCGATGGCCAGCAGGTTGAGCGAGGCCACGACCACGCGCCAGCGGTACGGCGCGAGGTAGCGCAGCAGCCGACGCAACGTCTGCCACGCATCCGCACGCGCGAGGCGCCGCTCCTCGGAGGTGCGGGCCTGCTGCCGCCGCCGGATCGTCCCGTCGGGAGCGAACGGGTCATCGTCGGTGCGGGCGGTACGTCGATCGCGGGGGCGGGGGCTGCGCTGCATGCGGTGGAGGATCACCTCGGGAGCTCAGGAGGGCGGCCAGACAACAGGCGGGCGCGAGCGCAACACGAGCGGGGACGGGCCGCTCAGGAGCGAGCCGTGAAGATCGATGCGGGGATCGATGCGCGCAGCCGACAGACCCACCAGGGGTATCAGCCCCGGACGCGCATCGCCAACACGACACCCCGCCCATCCGACGGTGAGGCTGCGATCGGGCGCCACGTGCGCGATCCAGCACCCTCAACCTCTCCTAGAGGGTCAGGCCACCGGATCGCCGCCAGCAGGGCTAGGTCCAGCTCACGCCACGGCACCTCGACGGTCCAGAAGCCGCAGGCGGCCAACTCCCGGCGATGTGCCTCGACGTCGAGGTAGGGCGGGCCCTCATCCCCGTCCGTGAGCCGCTCCTCGACCCGGAACCGGCGGTCGCGTTCGTCGGCGAGCGGGCCAAGCACGGGGTCGGTGGCCAAGGCCTCGCGATGGGGCCGCACTGACGACTCCCACGATCGTTGCGTCGTGCGGCGAGCGCCGAGATGGCGCCTGCTACCTCGCTGTCGCCGGGGAAGGCCGTGAAGTCGAGGTTCACCAGGACCCCACCCGGCGGGAGGAGTTCCGCGGCACGGCGGTAGACCTGGCGGGTGACCTCGTCGCCGATGCCGTGGAGGGTGGCGACGGTGACAGCACGAGTTAGGGATCGTTGCTAGATCCTAGCGAGGAGCGGGTCACCACCTTGAGCAGGACCATGCCCGCGGCTAGGAGCGGGACGGTCGCCAGCGGGATACCGGCGAGGCGGTCGGGGTCGTAGACACCCTCGGTGAGCAGGATGTAGAGCCCACCGGCGGTCGCGGCGATGCCAAGCGCGGTCCGCAGCGCACCTCCCGGTCCCGGCTCGCCGGCACTCTCGAGCTTGCGGAAGATCAGCACCAGCGGGATCAGGGCCAGACCGCACAGCGTGAGCCACACGGGACGGAGCAGCCACCACTGCGCGTCGATCTCGGTCGTCTGCGGCCACCAGCCCACCACGTGGGTGAGGGACGCCACCACGATCAGGGCCGTCATGTGCCAGAGGAAGATCGTGATGATCACCGAACCGATCACCGCGACGCCGGCCCACACCACCGGACGGCGGTGCAGCCAACGGTCGGCTCGTCCGCGCAGGCTCAGCACGATCCCGACCTGCATGATGGTCAGCGCCACCATGGCCAGCGTCGGCGGGGTTGCGTTGGAGTCGGCGTCGGCCAGCAGGCCGACCATGCTCACGGGGTAGTCCAACAACCACACGAGCAGAACCGCTGCGCCGAAACCGCCCCACGCGAGGTGGAGGCTGCGTGGCCATCCGGGCAGCCGCCCGTCGGCCCACAGGTAGCCCAACTGGTGGGCGATGCCGAAGACCAGCAGGTAGTTGAGTTCGCCGACGATGGGGACCTCGGCGCGCTCGAGCGCATCGACCACCCCCACGAGCACGACAGCCCCCAGGATTAGGGGAACCCCCGCCCGTCGGTGCAGCCACATCGAGGCAGGCGCCAACACGATCACCAGCAGGTAGACGACCAGGAACCACAGCGGCACGAAGGCGGACTCGGTCGCGAGTTCCACCAACCCGACCTCGACCCCCATCCAGGACATCGCGGGTCCCATCGACAGCCACAGCACCAGGAGCGGCAGGGTGGGAAGCAGGAGCCGGCGCGCCCGCTTCTGGATCCAGGCCGAGGAGGACTGGCCCCGCTCCCGAGCACGCCGCAGCGAGTCGGCGTTGACGAGACCGCCGACGAGGAAGAACAGCGGCATCACCTGTACGACCCAGGTCGCCAGCTGTGTCCATGGTTCGACGACCAGGATCTGGGTCGCATCGACCTCGCCATCGTCGACGATGACCACCGCCGCGATCCAGTGCCCGAGCACCACCACCAGGATCGCCAGGACCCGGATCAGGTCGGCGTAGCGATCCCGCTCCTCTGGGGTCTGCGCGTCGACGTCCTCCGCAAGCTTGCGGAGCTTGTCGATCGGCGTGATGCGACCCTCGCGGATACCTCGACTCCCGGACTCGACGAGCGAAGCTGGACCCCGACCATGGTGGTCACCTCGCGCGACCCGTGAGCCGTCCGAACGGCCGGGGCGCTGGCCTGCGTACCCTCGCCGCATGGAACGTGGCATCGGGATGCTGATCGTCGCCATCGGCGTGCTGCTCGTGCTGGTCGGCGTGCTCGTATCGACCGGGGCTTTGAGCTGGTTCGGTCGCCTGCCGGGCGATGTCCGCTTCGAGAGTGGCTCGACCCGCGTGTTCCTGCCCATCACCTCGATGCTGATCGCCTCCGTGGTGCTCACGATCGTCATCAACGTGGTGCTGCGCCTCCTACGGTGAGGCGACCGGTGAGGCGATCCGCGGGGATGCCGCAGTAGGTTCCACCGCTATGGAGATCGCCAACGAGGCCCTGCGGGCCGCGTACGACCAGGATGCGGCGCGGCGTGACGGCGGCGAGCCGGAGCCGTGGCGGCTCGCGATCGTCGATCGGTTCCTGGCTCGGATCGACGAGGCGCCACCCCAGCTGCCGGTCCTCGAGTTGGGCTGTGGCACCGGCCAGCTCGCCCACTATCTGGCGGACCGCAGGACGGACGTCGTTGGCCTCGACCTGTCGCTGGAGATGATCCGTCGCACCAGGGCGCGCGGGGTGACCGCGTTGGTGGCCGACTTCCTGCGCCTGCCCTTCGCCGACGCGAGCTTCGCTGCCGCACTGGCCTTCAACTCCTTCCTCCACGTACCCGCTCGTGACCGTCCCGCGCTGTTCGGCGAGGTAGCTCGCGTCCTCGCCGACGATGGCGTGTTGACGGTCGTGACGTGGGGCGGAGTGACGCGCGAGGGCCCGCTGGAGGACGACTGGCTCGAGCCGCCGCGGTTCTTCGCAACCTTCGACGATGACGACCTTCTGGAGCAGCCGACACCGGGATTCGTGACCGATAGCGTCGTCCTGCTGCCCGACCACGCCTCGCACGGCGTGCATCCTCAGGCGGTCACCTACCGACGGACCCGCGGGGCGGACACCTAGGTCGGCGAGCCGCCGATGTTGACCATCCAGGTCACCCCGAAGCGGTCGACACAGGCACCGAAGTAGTCCCCCCAGGGTGCCTGCTCCAGTGGCTCGATGACCGCGCCGCCGTCAGCGAGTCCGTCGTAGAAGCCACGTAGCGTGGGCTCGTCGTCACCGCTCAGCGCGATCGAGATCGCCGACCCGGGCTGGTAGGCCATCCCGTCGGGGGCATCGGCGCCCATCACCACCAGCCCGTGGGGCGTGACCAACTGCGCGTGCATGATGCGGTCGTCGTTGGAGGCGTCCCCGCTCATGCCCATCTCCGCGAAGGTCTGCATCGTCAGCTCGCCACCGAAGACACTCCGGTAGAAGTCCATCGCCTCGCGGGCTTGGTCCTTGAAGTGCAGGTAGGGGTTGATGTGTGCGTCGGTCACGGCGCGCTCCTTCGTAGGGATGTCGAGGTAGTGATGTCGAGGCAGTGACGTCGAGGCAGACCGGTCAACCGGCACGGACTCATCGGTCCAGGCTCACGCCAACGCGAACGAGCCGGGCACGATCCGGCCTGCTGGCTCGTAGGTGCCCATCACCACCCCGGTGGTCGAGGTCTTGCTGTGAACGAGCTTGAGACCGGAGGGGATGGCACCGTCGTCGAACAGGCGCTTGCCCGATCCGATGACCACGGGGAAGACCCACAGACGGAACTGGTCGATGAGCTCGTGACGCAGCAGTGTCTGGATCAGGTTGCCGCTGCCGTGCACCTGCAGTTCCGGTCCCTCCTCCTCCTTCAACGCGGCGATGCCTTCGGCCGCGTCACCTTCGATGAGCACCGAGTTGCTCCACTCGAGGGTGGGGCGGCTGCGCGATGCCACGTACTTGGTGGCCTCGTTGAAGATCGCTGCGCCGTCCTCCTCGCTGGCGTGGGGCCAGTGGGCGGCCATGATGTCGTAGGTCCTGCGGCCGAGGACGAGACCGAAGGGCTTGCTGGTCAGCTCACCCATCTCCTCCCCCATCGCCTCGTCCCAGTAGTTCACCGACCAACCGCCGTGCTCGAAGCCGCCACGGTCGTCCTCGCCGGGCCCGCCGGGGGCCTGCATGACCCCGTCGAGGGTCATGAACGTGCTCACGATCAACTGCCTCATCGGTTGCGTCCTCTCTGGTTCAGCTCGGGGTCAACCTTCGTGGTCGAGCAGGGCATCCATCTGGCCAACGGCCGCCGTCAACCCCTCTTCCATGCCCATCTCCAGGACCTGCTCCATCTGTTCGAGCGACGCGAAGATCGAGCGCATCTCCATGCGGGTGCCACCATCGTGGTCGGTGAGCGTCATCCGCACCGTGCTGACCGGCAGGTCCTCGTTAGGCGCGCCGTCCTGGTCGGCGAACCCGTCGAGGAACTCCAGGGATCGCGGCGGCTCGACCGACGTGATCCGCCACCAACCGCGGTACTTCTCCCCCTCCGGGCTGGTCATGAAGTAGAGGACCTCGCCGCCGGGGGTCAGGTCGTGCTGCTCCATGGTCGCCGGGTAGGTCGGCGGTCCCCACCACCGCTCCAGCTTGCGGGGGTCCTCCCACAGTTGCCACACCTTCTCCACCGGGGCGGCGAAGTCGGCGACCAAGGTGAGGGTCAAGGTGTCGAGGTCCTTGTCGACGCTGGTCACGCTCATCTGCTTCGTCCTCTCTTCTCATCGCCCGGTTCCGGGCTCCGGTCCTCGGCGAGCAGGTCGGACATGCGATCCACACGTCCGCGCCACAGCGCCTCGAGCTCGTCCAAGGCACGGCGTGCCCGACGAACGGCTTCTGGGTCGCTGCGCACGAGC
>SKNK01000461.1 GCA_007120565.1 Nitriliruptoraceae bacterium
CGACAGCAGGAACGCCACCAGGATCAAGGTGGCTGCGGCCCCCGGCTCGAAGGACTCGAAGGACAGCGATCCCGTCTGGTGCAGGTGGATCAGGACGCCGGCGAGCAGGAGCTTGCCGCCGAGGATGTGCACGAACAGGTAGCGCATCCCCGCCCGCCCGGCGCGTTGGTTGCGGCGGGCGAGGATCACGAACGTGCTGGCGATCGCCTTGATCTCGCAGAACACGAAGAAGGTGAGCAGGTCGCCGGCGTAGACCACGCCCATGGCCGCGCCGGCGTAGATCAGCGCCGAGGTGCGTTCGGGCCCCCGCTGGGTCGCCAACCCATACACCGCGGCGATCAGGGCCACGCCCGCGAAGATCACCCCGAACGGCCGTGCCAGGGCGTCGGAGCGGAGCACCTCGAGTTCCCACTGGAGGAAGTCGACGTTCACGCTGGTGCCGAGCTCGAGCGAGGCGACCGCGGCGAGCGCCAGGAGGGGAGCGGCGACCACGATGACGTTGCCGATGCGTTGCGGCACGAGGCGGACGAGCACCGCGCCGATCAGCATCGGCAGGACCGGGTGGAACAGCAGGTCGCTCACGTGGCACCCCCGGCGTCCTCGCCTGGGGCGGGGGTGTCGGGACGCTGCTCGCCGCGATCGCGGTCGTTGCTGCCGGGGCCGCCGTTGGCGTGCTCGTCTTCGGCGCGCACCGCCCAGACATCATGCTGCACGTCGGGCGGTACCTCGTCGCCGTAGTAGTCCTCGGTCCGGTCGACGAGGGGGGAGAGGACCTTCTTCGCGGCCACGATCAGGGCGATGCAGCCGAACAGGCCGATCAGCGCGGCGTAGCCCGGGAACTGCGTGCTGTGCAAGGGGAGATCGATCAGAACGCTGACCAGCAGGGCGCCGGCGATGATCGGCAGGGCGCGTCGGTTCACGGCCCACCTCCGGTTACCGCGGCCGCGGCCTTGGCGGCGAGGTCGTAGATCCCGGTCAGGTCGCCGAGCCCGAGCAGCAGACCCAGCCCCGCCGTGACGCACAGCGGGACGACCATGGATGGCGAAGCCTCGCCGTGGTCGTCGTGGTGGTCATCCGCAGCGTGAGCATGCTCCGCCTCGATCGTGAGCGTCGCTGGGGGAGCGTCGCTCGCCGATGCCGGCGCGGTCGCGACTACCTCGGCGTCGCTGGCGGGACTATCCGCGGTAGCGGCCGCGGCTCCCGGTAGCGGCTTGAAGAAGGCGCGGTAGACGATCGGGAAGAGGTAGCCGGCGGTGAGCAGCCCGGAGCCGACCATCACGGCCGCGAAGACCGGCTGACCGGCTTCCAGGGCGCCGAGCACGAGGTGCCACTTGCTGAGGAACCCGCCCATGGGCGGCAGCCCGGCAAGCCCGTAGGACGCGACGGCGAACGCGACCATGGTGAAGGGCATACGTCTGCCGATGCCGTCGAGTTGGCTGACGTAGTCCTTGTGGGCAGCGATGTGGATCGCCCCGGCGGCGAAGAACAGCGTGATCTTCAACGCCCCGTGGTTGACGATGTGGAACAGGGCACCCTCATACGCGGTCTCGGACGCCAGCGAGAACCCCAACACGATGAACGCCAGGTGGGCGATCGTCGAGTACGCGAGTCGGCGCTTCAAGTGGTCCTGGCGCAGGGCGATGATGGACGCCACCAGGATCGTCGCGGCGGCGACCGCACTCAGGAAGGTCTGAACTCCGATGTCGGCCAGTGCGGCGGGGCCGACGACGAACCCGATCATCCGCCCGACCGCGAACACCCCACCCTTGACGACCGCGACCGCGTGCAGCAGGGCACTGACCGGTGTCGGCGCGACCATGGCGCCGGGTAGCCAGGCGTGCAAGGGCATCAGGCCGGCCTTGGTGCCGAACCCGATCGCGAACAACGCGAACACCAGGATGATCATGCCGGAGCCGAGGTGGTCGGCGACGAACCCGCCCGCCTCGAAGGTCAGCTGCCCGGTCGAGGCGAACACGATCGCCATCGCGAGCAGCACCAGCACGCCGCCGGAGAGGAGGTAGCCGAGGTAGGTCCGCCCGGCCCTGATGGCCTTGTCGTCGCCCTTGTGGGTCACCAGTGGGTAGGTCGTGACCGTCAGCAGCTCGTAGGCGATGAAGAACGTCAACAGGTCGCCGGCGAAGGCGACGGCGAACGCGGTGGACAGGCACAGCGCGTAGAAGGCGTAGAAGCGGGTCTGGTTCGTCGCCTGGTCGCCCCGCATGTACCCGATCGCGTAGAACCCGGCGAGCACCCACAACAGCGAGGCCAGCAGCGCGAAGATCATCCCCATCGCGTCGGCGGTCAGCGAGAGGCTCGCGCCGGGGATCAACTCACCGAGGTGGGTCGCGGCGACCTCGCCGCGCAACGCAGCCGGGAGCATCGTCAGGATGATCGCGAAGGTGATCACCGCACCGATGACCAGGGTGGCATCCCGTAGGGCGGGAGCCCGGCGCAACAGGACGATGAGCGCAGCCGTTGCGGCCGGCGCCAGTACGGCGGCGGCGGGCAGCAGAGAGGCCTGCGGCTCCATCTCCCTCCAGGTCACGGGTGGGTCCGACGGTGGGCCGCGGCCTGGCCCACCGGGCGGACGGCGGGAAGGGTAGTCGTTCGACCTCGCCCCTCAGCACGCGGTTGTCGAGCGCCTGAGCCTGTCCGGCTGGCCACCGAGGTCCCTCTTCCGGTCGGGCACCATCGTCGACCAGCAACGAGAGCGAGAGGAAGATCATGTCCACCATCGCGTCACGCGGCGCCGGAAGCGTCACCGGCGATGACGTCGTCGAGCTCATCCTCGCCGACCATCGTGAGTTCGAGGAGCTGCTCCGCGCCCTCCGCAACCGCGAGGAGGACCGATCGGAACGGCTCACGGAACTGGCGGACCTGCTCGTCGCCCACGCTGAGGCCGAGGAAGAGGAGGTCTATCCGAAGCTGCAGCGCCAGGCGCCCGAGGACGAGGAGGAGATCGCGCACGGTGCCGAGGAGCACGCCGACGGGCACGTCGCGCTCCTCGACGTCATCGTGGCCGTGGATGAGGACGCCGACACCTTCGAGGAAGCGCTCGAGGAACTGTCGGAGACCGTGCTCCACCACCTCGACGAGGAGGAGCGCGACGTCCTGAACTCCGCGCGCGAGAACGTCCCTGACGAGGATCGGGAGGAACTCGGCCGGGCCTTCCGCCGCCGACGCGCTGAACTCCTGGATGGCCACCCGGGTTCGGAGGTCAACGTGCGACGCCTCGTCGAGCACGCGCGGCAGGCGGGTCTGCTCGACGACTAGCGATCAGTGGCGGGTCGCTGACGGTGCTCGCCAGACCAGGACGAGCATCGCGACGGCTACCAGGACCAGCGACGCGCGAAGATCGACCCGTTCGGCGACGAATCCGACGACCGGCGGGGCGATCATGAATCCGCCGTAGCCGACCGTCGCGACCGCGGCGATGCCTTCGCCGCTGGTGCGGCCGAGTCGAGCTCCCAAGGTGAAGGTCAGCGGGATGATGACCGCCACCCCCGTTCCCACCGCCGCGAACCCCGCCAGCGTGATCCACAGGGTCCCCGGCAACCACGAGGCCGCCGCGACGACGAGGAAACCCGCGGCGGCCAGCGTCCCACCGGCAACGATGGTGCGTGCCTCCCCGAGACGGTTGGCGACGCGGTCGCCCACCAGTCTCGCCACGGCCATCGTCGCCGTGAACACCACGAACCCCCACGCGACCCGCTCCGGTCCGACGCCGACCAGGTCGGCCATCACGATCCCGCTCCAATCACTGGCCACGTTCTCGCCGATCGTCGAGCCGAGCGCGACCAGTGCCAGCGCGACCAGCGGCCCCCGCGGCAACGCAAGCCGGGGACCCCGATCCGTCGAGGTCCTGCGTGCCTGGTCCCTGATCCGCAGCCACGGAGCAGCGAGGATCACGGCCAGCAGGATCGCGAGGGCCGCGGTCCCGAGGTGCCACGTCGCTGGGACCCGCAGCGCCAAGGTTGCCGCCCCGATCAGCGCGCCGGTCAGGGCGCCGAGACTCCAGGCCGCGTGGAACCCGACCATGATGGAGCGGCCGTAGGCGAGCTGGACACCGGCGCCCTGCGCGTTCATCCCGATGTCGCAGCCAGCGGCACCGATGCCCAGCACGACCAGCCCTGCCGCCAACGCGATCGGGCTGGGGAGCCACGGCAAGGCCGCCAGGGCGATCGAGCCGATCAGCGCGCCGACGATGGTGAGGTTGCGGCTGCCGAAGCGAGCGGCGGCAGCCCCCGCGACCGGGAGGGCGCCGAGGGTTCCGATAGACAGCGCGAGCAGGACCAACCCCAGGGCGCTCTCGCCGAGGTCGAACGCGGCCCGGAAGTCGGGGATGCGCACGATCCAGGTCCCGAGCAGTAGCCCGTTGACGACGAACACCGCGGTCACCGCGATGCGAGCGGTCGGATCCGCAGGTGAGGAGGGACCCTCGTGTGGTCCTCTTCGCGTCTCCGGCGGTGGACCCGGCGTCGCATCGCCGGACGCCGGGTGGTGGTCGTCGTTACTCGTCGCTGCCACTCCCGGCGAGGTAGCGGTCCTTGATCGAATCGACAACGCCAGCATCGGCCAGCGTTGTCGTGTCGCCCAACTGGTTGTCCTCGGCGATGTCCTTGAGCAGGCGCCGCATGATCTTCCCCGAGCGGGTCTTGGGCAGGTCCGCGGTGAACAGCACCGAGGCCGGCTTGGCGATCGGGGAGATCATGGTCGCGACGTGGTTGCGCAGTTCCTGAGCGAGTTCCTCGTCGCCTTCGTAGCCCGAACGTGGGGAGACGAACGCGGCGATGGCCTGCCCTGTCTGCGCGTCGGCACGGCCGATGACCGCTGCCTCGGCGACCGACGGGTGGCTGACCAGGGCCGACTCCACCTCGGTGGTGGAGATGCGGTGACCGGAGACGTTCATGACGTCGTCGACGCGGCCGAGGAGCCAGAAGTACCCCTCATCGTCGCGCTTGGCGCCGTCCCCGGCGAAGTACCGGCCGGAGAACCGTGACCAGTAGGTGTCGCGGAACCGCTGGTCATCGCCCCAGATGCCGCGCAACATGCCCGGCCACGGCTGATCGAGGACGAGGTAGCCGCCCCCCGGGACACCGACCTCCTCGCCCTGGTCGTCGTAGATCGTGGCGGAGATGCCGGGCAGCGGGAAGGTCGCCGAACCGGGCTTGGTCGTGGTCGCGCCGGGCAACGGGGAGATCATGATCCCGCCGGTCTCGGTCTGCCACCAGGTGTCGACGATGGGACAGCGATCACCGCCGATGTGCTGCTGGTACCAGATCCAGGCTTCGGGGTTGATCGGCTCCCCGACGGTGCCGAGTAGCCGCAGGCTGGACAGATCGTGCTTGGCGGGATGCTCGTCACCCCACTTCATGAACGCGCGGATGGCCGTCGGTGCGGTGTAGAGCTGGGTGACCTTGTACTTCTCGATGATGGCCCAGAACCGGGCTTCGTCGGGATGGTTGGGGACCCCCTCGTACATCACGCTGGTGGTGCGGTTGGCCAGCGGGCCGTACACGATGTAGCTGTGCCCGGTCACCCAGCCGATGTCGGCCGCGCACCAGTACACGTCGGTGTCGGGGTGCAGGTCGAACACGTACCTGTGCGTGAACGCCACCTGGGTGAGGTAGCCCCCGGTGGTGTGCATGATCCCCTTGGGCTTGCCCGTGGTGCCCGAGGTGTAGAGCAGGTAGAGCAGGTCTTCCGCGTCCATCGGCTCCGGCGGGCAGTCGGCGTCCTGGCTGTCCACGACGTCGTGCCACCAGTGGTCGCGGCCGTCGACCATCTCCACGTCGTTCTCGCCGCGCCTGACGACCAGCACGTGCTCGATCGATGGGGTGTCCTCGATCGCTTCGTCGGCGGCCGGCTTCAGCGAGGCGACCGAGCCGCGCCGGTAGCCGCCGTCGGCGGTGACCAGCACCTTGCAGTCGGAGTCGTTGATGCGGTCGCGCAGGGCGTTCGCGGAGAACCCGCCGAACACCACCGAGTGGACCGCACCGATCCGAGCGCACGCCAGCATGATCGTGGGCAGCTCCGGGATCATCGGCAGGTACACGGCGACCCGGTCGCCCTTCTCGACGCCCAGGCTCTTGAGGGCGTTGGCGGTGCGCTGTACGTCGTCGAGAAGATCGGTGTAGGTGATCGTCCGGGTGTCGCCCGGCTCACCTTCCCAGTGGAAGGCGACCTGATCGCCGTGGCCGGCCTCGACGTGACGGTCGAGGCAGTTGTAGGAGACGTTGAGCTTGCCGCCGACGAACCACTTGGCGTAGGGCGCATCCCACTCGAGGATCGTGTCCCACTCCTCGAACCAGTCCAGGTCGAGCGCCTGCTTGGCCCAGAAGCCTTCGCGGTCCGCCGCTGCCTCATCGTAGATCTCGGCATCGGTGATCAGCGCGTCGCGCTTGAACGTCTCCGGCGGCGGGAAGGTCCGCCCTTCCTTGAGCAGGTCCTCGATCGCTTCGGATGCCACGTCGCTCCCTCCGGTCGTTGCCTTCGCTCGGCACGGTAGTCCGGGGGACGCGGCAACGTCAGCCCTTCGCGCCCCCGGTGAAGTTCCAGCTCGACAGCCGTAGCGACGGGCAGATGACCATGCCCGGGCCGAACTCGGCGTTGGCGTGGCGGTCATCGTTGCCGATGCCGAGCACGTTGCCCTCGCCGAGCGCCTGGACGAACGACTGGGTGAACCGCAGGTTGCCGACCGCTCCTGCTACCTCGCCGTTCTCGATCAGGAAGGTGCCGTTACGGGTCAGGCCGGTGACCGCCAGGCTCTTCGGATCGAGCACACGGCAGTAGTGGAACTGGGTCACCAACAGGCCACGTTCGACCCCGGCCACGAGATCGTCCGGCGAGGAGTCGCCCGGCGTCACCCGCGGGTTGAACGGGATACTGCCGAAGGAGGCGCCACCCGGGATGGCGTTGCCCGTGGTTGCCGCATCGCCGCCGGCACGAAGTGCGGTGCGACGGTCGTAGGCGAGCGCGCTGGTCACGCCCTTGTCGATCAGCGTGTAGGTGCGGCGCGGGGTGCCCTCGGCGTCGAAGGGAAGGCCGATCGCGCGCGGATCCTCGGGGTCCTCCAGCAGCGTGATCGACGGGTCGAACTGCTGCTCGCCGAGCTCCGCGAAGGACCCACCTTCCTGGTGCGCCTTGGCGTTGAAGCCGTACGCCGAGAGGAACACCACCACGGTGGCGACGGCCTCGGGACTGAGGACCACCTCGAGCGGCCCCGGTTCGACGTCGACGAACTCGGCGGAGCGGTGGGCGCGATCCGCGGCAAGGGCGCCGACGGCGCCGGCATCGAGATCGCCGATACGTCGGCTGGTCTGGTGCGCCGACCCGGCGGACGTGTCGGTCTGGTGGATGCCGTCGATGGTCGCACGAGACGCGGAACCCGCTGCCCGCTGGCCCGCCGTCGAGGCGAAGGCGACCCAGTTCGTGTCGGTATCGAGGAAGCCGGCGGCACGCAGCCCCGGTCCGCTGTCGACGAAGGCCTTGACACCGGCGGCGCGCGCGGCCGGGTCGCTCTCCGCGGTCGCAGGGTCGGCGCCGCTGCCGGCGCTGGGGATCTCCTGCTGGGGTGCGGCGCCGGGCCAGTTGGGGTCCACGGGCTGCAACGGAGCTGAAGCGAGGGTGCGTTCGACGAGGTCGCGCAGGGAGTCATCGTCCACCGCGGTCGTCGAGGCGCTCGTCGAGCGGGCGTCGACCGCCGCGTTCAACGTGACCGTGATGGTGTCTTCCCCGACGTGTTGGTGGATGAAGGAGTTCGCGAACCGGGTCAGGCCATGACGTTCCCGGGTCACCGTGACGTTGGCCTCGATGGTGGCATCGCCGCCGTCGTGAGCGCCGATCAGTTCGACGACACGGTCGGCGAGTTCCTGAAGTGGTGCGGTCTGGTCGTTGGTCGCGGTCATGCCTTCACCCCCACGCGCACGTTGTGGAACCGGGCCGGCGAAGCGGGATGGGCGGTGTGGCCGATCTGCATCGGTTGTCCCTTGCCGCAGTTGGGGAGTCCCCACGGTGTCCATTCGTCCTCACCGGCCAGCATGTCCATCGAGCCCCAGAAGTTGGGGGTGATGCCGGTGTAGGTCGGGTTCTTGACCATGCGGACCCGCTTGCCGTCCTTGACCTCCCAGCCGATCTCGCAGCCGAACTGGAAGTTCAGGCGGCGGTCGTCGATCGACCAGGAGCGGTTGGTCTCCATGACGACCCCGTGCTTGGTCTCGCTGATGATCTCCTCCATCGAGGAGTCGCCCGGCAACAGCCCCACGTTGGTCATCCGCACCATCGGCATGCGGGCGAACCCGTCGGCGCGCACCATCCCGCCGGGCTCGAGACCGGCGAGGTGGGCAGAGTCGCGACCCGACAACACGCCGACCCAGGTGCCCTCTTCGACGATCGGGACGTTCTGTGCGGGGGTGCCCTCGTCGTCGTAGGCGAAGGTCGACAGCGCCCGGGGGATCGTCGCGTCCGCAGTGATGTTCATCAGCGGCGAGCCGTACCTCAGGCTGCCGAGCTGGTCGAGCTCGAGGAACGACGTGCCGGCGA
>SKNK01000020.1 GCA_007120565.1 Nitriliruptoraceae bacterium
GCGACAGCAGTTCTGCGCGCCGCCGATTCCAGCCGAACCCGTACATCGTCACGGTGTCGCGCGGTAGCGGAAGTAGCCGTCGCTTGGCCCGAGCCGCAGGGTGATGGTGCGGGAGCGGACGAGAGAGCACGAGCAGCTACTCCTCCGATGCGAGCAGGCGATGGAGCGTCGTCATCCCCATCTCATGCATGTCGTGGTTCGTCACCTCGTAGTACCACGCGGCCCCGGCGGCCTGCTGGAACGCCCAGGCCTTGCCGCGATCCCATTCGGTGTCGTCGCAATCGAGCGCGTCCCGGAAGGGGTCGCGTGCCCGGTCGCCCAGCAGGTGCCACGCCGCGACAAGGTCGAGGGATGGATCGGCGGGGCCGAACCCGCCGGTGTCCAGCACGCCGACCAGACGGCCATCAGCGACGAGCAGGTTCCCCGGGATCAGGTCACCGTGGGTCATGTGGTCGGGCCGGTCTCGTGGTGTGGTGCGTAGGCGGCTCCACAGTCGTCGAAGAGCCGGAACATCCAGGAGGTGCTCGCTGTTCGACAGGCACGTCTCGACCCAGTCGTCGTGCGATCGCAGATCGCCACCTCGACCGTGGCCGGTGAAGACTCGGCCCCTGGTGGGTGTCGTTCGCAGCGCCGAGATGAGGTCCGCGAGGTCGCGTGCGAACTCCGTCGAGTCTGCGGTGGCGGTCGGCGACGCCGTCGACCCGGACAGCCATGTCTGTATCGACCACGCCATCGGGTAGCCGTGCGCTGGTGTCCCGATGCCCACTGGCCTGGGGGCGACGACTGGGGACTGGTCCGCGAACTCGGCGGCGCGGGCGGCTTCGCGTTCGAGTGCGGCGCGGTTCGCGTTCGTGTCGCTTACTCGTCGTGGGAACCGCACCGTCAGCCGGGGACCGAGGCGGAAGATCACGTTGACCGTTCCTGCAGAAGGAAGGCGACGCAGCGCCAGGCCGGCATAGTCCGGGAACTGTGAGTCGATCAGCGTACGCGCAAGTCCTTCACTGACCGCGACGTCGTCGTTGTGCATCACTTCACCCATCGCACCACGGTCAGGATCATGCCGCGTACCAGCAGCACCGGGCCGATCGTGCAGTTCGCCGGCGTCGATCGGGCTTGAGGCGGGATGGATGTTATGCGCTGGACCCACCCATCAGCCGGGGCGCGCGAAGTCACGGCTGAGGGTGCTTGAGAGTGAGGTCGGACACTTGGGCGAGGGCTTCGAAGTCCCGATCCAGCGCGAGCACCGGGCTACCCGTTCGAAGCGCCACCGCGGCGATCAGACAGTCGATACTGGAACGAACCGTGAGTCCCTTCGAGCGGGCAGAGCGGTACAGCTGCGCGGCATCCTCCCAGTCCCGCAGTCCGTCCACCGCGACCATCGGCCCCCGCAGGAGCAGGGCGCGCAGTTCCTCGACCCGTCGTGGGCTGCCGGCACCGGCGGTCAGCTCGTAGAGGATCGGTTCGGTCCACCCCAGCGGCGTCTCCGCGCGGATGGCTTCACGGATCCAGCCGTTGTACGGGCTGCCCGTGCCGCGGAGGTACTCGATCCACGCAGAGGTATCGACCAGGACCGTCACACGGATTCCGGAGGTGCGTCATCACGCATCCGGTCGAGGTCACCATCCCACCCGGAACCCTCGAGCGCGAGCGCCTCCTCGGTGCCAAGCCGCGATCCGACGAGCCGACGCAACGCGAGATCGACCGTCTCCTTCTTGCTCCGGGTTCCGTACAGCCGCATCGCGGCATCGACGATGTCATCGTCGAGTTCGATGTTGGTTCGCGTCCGCGACATCCCGTCCTCCAACCTCGGACACCATCGTACACCACGCGGTGTATGTCGCCGCGGGGGATCCTCAACCGAGGCGCAGAACGTGCGGCGTCTCCGTTGTGTGTGCGGTCACCGCAGCAGACCACCGCGCACAGCCACTACGAGGATGACGGCAGCTGCTCGTCCTGCCAGGGCGGGTTGTGTCGGATGCCAACACCGGCGGCTCCGAACGAGAGCGCCCGCGGGTAGCCGGGCGGATCAGCTGGCCGGCTTGGTCGCATCCTCGTCGTCGACGGAACCGTGCTCGAGGTCAGCCATCCGGGCGAAGGTTCGGGCGTCGCGGTCGCGACGGGCGATCCGGTCCTCGGCTTCGCGCTCCTTGGCCCACCGCAGGAACAGTGTGGCGATGATGCCCCACAGCACGAACCCGCCGACGATGTTCATCACGATGCCGGCGGACTGCTGGTCAGCGACGGGATCGAAGCCCAACCACAGCGGAGGGGCCAGTTCGTACAGCCCGTACAGGGGCAAGGGCGAGAACGTCAGGAACGCGGCCGGGACGAACATCAGCACGCTGGAGGCGAACAGGTAGAACGCCCGGATCGGCTCCTGGATCGAGTTGCGCTCGTGTGCGGGCCGCATCGCTGGCCACCACCAGATCAGCGCGGCGCCGAGGTGCAGCACGTCGACGCCGAACGACCCGAGCTGCGTGGTCTTGAAGGTGTCGATCGCCACCGGCAGGTGGGTGCCGAACAGCACGGCGTTGAAGATCAGCAGGGCGACCGGCCAGTAGGTGAGCGCCGCCACCGTGCGCTGCCGCCGTGAGCCTTCCGGCAGCCACCGCTCCACCAGCCAGCTCGGCAGTCCGGACAGGAGCAGCGGGGCCGCGATGAAGGTGTAGACGACGTAGCGGCCGATCCCGACGGTGGCGAGGTAGCCGACGCCCAGCTGGCCGATCGGCCACTCGGAAACCACGAACAGCGCGATGACCCCCAGGACCCACCGGCGGAAGCGGCGTCGGTCGATGGGCTGCCCGGCGCGGCGGTGGCTCCACACGTAGCCGCCGATCAGCGTGGCCGCAACGACCCACACGCCCAGGAACGGGGTGTAGCGCCAGGTCCACACCTGGCCCGTCCCCGAGCACCACCACGCGACGTTCATCGACCCCTCACCACTCGTCCACGATGCGTGGCAGGTCGACCACCCAGTCGGACCGGCGGGCGCCGAAGGGCCATGCGCGCTGTGCCTGCCCCTCCGAGTCGAACCCGATGACCTGCGCCGGGTGACCGATCAGGTCCCCCTCGCCACGCGGGTCGGGGCCTTCGATGATCGGCCCGGGCAGGTCCAGAGCATCCAACGCCTCTTGGACGGTGTCGAGGTCGGCATGCAGACCGACCATGCGCGAGTTGAAGTTGCCGAGGTAGTCCTCGATGCGTTCCGGGGTGTCACGGTCCGGATCGACCGAGATGAAGACGACGTCGATCTGGTCGAAGCTGACGCCGATCTCGCCCATCGCCGAGGCGATCGCCGCCAGGTGGATCGGGCAGATGTCCGGGCAGCTCGTGTAGCCGAAGAACAGCAAGGTCGGGTCGCCGAGGAAGTCCTCGCCGAGGTCGACGGGTTGCCCCTGGGTGTCTTCGAAGGCCACATCGGGCAACGCACGATCGAGTTCGATCGGCACGCCACGCCACCCGTCTGGTTGCGCAGACAGCCCGGTCGCCTGCAGCGACGTCGAGGTAGCGGGGCTGCACGCGGCCAGCACCATCGCCGCCGCGGCGATGAGCAGGCAGGTGCGTGGGAGCGGGGAGCGTGGGGACATCCGTGCTGATCCGGTCGGTAGCGGGTCAGTCGCCGGTGACGTCCTCGGCGGAGGCGGGCTCCTCGAGGTCGGCATCGAAAGCGTCGTCGGCCAGGTCGAGCAAGGGGACGACCTCGACCGGGACCGTCAGGTCGTCGGACCGGTCGAAGTGCAAGGTGAGCTCGAAGGTACCGCCCTCGACGACGGTCTCGTCCGGTACGACCAGCATCAGGTGGAGGCCGCCGGGACGGAAGCGGGTCCGCTCACCTGCGGGGAGGTCGGCGGTGTCCAGCTGGCGCATGGTCGCGCGGCCGTCTTCGACCTCGGTGAGGTGGATCTCCACGCCGAGGGCGGCGTCGGTACTCGCCCCGACGAGGGCATCGTCGCCGTCGCCGTCGTTGACGATCGTGACGACCACCTGTGAACTGCCCGATACCGGGACGGCAGCCTGAGGGTCGCTCGTCACGTGGAGGTCGGGGTCTCCCGACGGTCCACAGCCCGCCAACCCGATGAGTAGGAAGGTCGCCAGCGCGGCGAAGCGGACGGGCAAGCGGAGCAACAGGACCTCCGACGTGGGGCGAGGTGCGAGGATGGTGGATCCGGTCGTTCGGATGGTCGTTCGCCGGGCGGCTGTGGTTCCCGCGTTCTGTGACCGCAGCTCCGGCACCGCCAGATCACCAGGTGGCCAGCAGCTGAGCGCAGATGATCTTGGCGACGAAGGTAGGGGGGAACAGCAGGGCGTAGGCGAGGTTGACCCGGTCATCACCATCGGTGCGTTCAACGGCGAACGCCAGGATGGCCGGCTGGTTCTGCGCACCCGCGATGGTGCCGGCGAGGCGGGCCGACCCGAGTCCGAGGTTGCGCGCGACCAGGACCAGCGCCACGGCGGCGGTGCTGGTGAGGAGCGCGCCCATGCCAAGCAGTTGGAGCCCGACGGCCGAGCCGAGCGCTTCGACCAGTTCGGGGCCGGCGCCGAGCCCAACCGTCGCGAGGAAGAGCAGCACCCCGAACTGCCGGAGTGCCTGGTTGGTGGCGTACGGCAGCTGCCAGGAGACCGGGCCGGTGTGGCCGACACGACCGAGCAGGAGCCCGACCAACAACGGGGCGGCCGCGCTGCCGAGCTGCAGGGTCGTGCCGGGAAGGGGGATCGGGACCAGCCCGAGCGCCAGGCCCAACAGCAACCCGAGCGAGAAGCCGATCGGGTCGGCGACCACCACCGCGCGTTCGGAGTCGCCGAGCTCGCGGACCACCTCCTTCATCCGTTCGCGAGGTGCGACCACGCGGATGCGATCGCCGAGTTCGACGACCAGGTCGGGGGCGGCGACCAGGTCGACGTCCCCGCGTCGCACGAACCCGGCGACCGCGTCGAACCGGGCGAGGTCGAGTGCGGCGATGGTCTCGCCGGCGTACCGCGAGTTGGACAACACCACGCGGCGGAAGTCCACCTGGTGGCGGTCGAGGGGGAGGTCCTGGTCCGTGATGCGTCCGATGTGGTCGGCGAAGGCGGTCAAGGTTGCCTTGGGGCCGATGACGGTCACGACGTCGCCAGGTTGCAACCGCAGCTCCGGGTCGGGCGTGCGTTCGTTCTGGCCACGACGTACGCGGGAGAAGACCAGCGTCGTGTCCTCGAAGTCGGTCAGTTCACGTAGCGGCGGGAGCTCTTCGCGGGTCACCTCGACGTTGAGGTAAGCCGCGGGTTGGGGCGGGTGGCGGTCCTCCGCGGTGGGGCGGGAGCGCGACCAGCGGGTGCCGAGCACGATCGCCAGGATCATCCCGATCACCCCGAACGGGTACGCGAGCGAGTAGCCGACGACGGGCTGGTTCGAGCCGGTCACCTCGACGGCTGCGGCCAGCCCGGGCGTGTTGGTGACCGCGCCGGCGTAGACCCCGGCCACGTCAGCCGAACCCAGGCCCAACCACTGGCCGACGAGCAGCGCCAGGATCGCGACGGCGACGAACACACCGACGGCGGCGGCCATCAGCCCGGCGTTGTGGCGCAACCCGGCGAAGAAGGACGGGCCCCCGGCCAGTCCGACGCTGTAGGCGAACAGTGCGAGGCCGAGGGTGCCGATCAGCGGAGGTACGACCCCGGCCAGTTCCGGCACCGCAGCGGAGACCGCCAGCCCTGCGAACAACGCTCCGGCAGGTCCGGCGGCGACACCGCCGAGGCGCACCGCGCCGATCAACGTCCCGGCGGCGAGCACGGCGAACAGCACGACCACCGGGTTGTCGAGCAGCAGGCGGATCATGGCGGTCCTCGGTCGTGGCCGCGGTCGGCAGGCTCGGGGCCGCGTTGGCCTCGCGCGCTTCGGTGGGTGAGCGACGGTTCCGCAGAGGCTAGGCCGTAGGCTCGTCGGCAAGCCCTATGGCTGAGGAGGAACGGTGGATCCGGTCAGCATCGCGGTCGGTGCGGCGCTGCTGTTGCTCGGCGCCGTTGGCGCCACGGTGAGTCAGCGCGGGATGGAGCAGCGCGGTCGTGCGACCCTCGCGCCGCTGAGCCTGGTCCCTTTCGGGATCCTCATGGGGGCGGGCGCGGCGATGATCCGGGGGTGGGATCTGTGGGTGTCGATGGCGGTGGGTGCGGTGGTCGTTCCCGTGGTCGGTGTGATAGGTCGCATGATCGAGGTGCGGCGTCGCCGCCGGCAGAGCGGCCAGTAGCCGCGACGCGCGTCTGACGGGGACTAGGGTGGCGGGTCGCGTGCCATGAGGGCCAGAGCCCGGTCGACCTGGGGGAGGACGACGTGACAGCAACAGCGGTGTCGGTCCGAGGACTGACCAAACGGTTCGGCAGCCAGGTGGCGGTCGACGACGTCAGCTTCGATGTGCCGGAAGGTCGGGTCGTCGGCTTCCTTGGCCCGAACGGGGCCGGCAAGTCCACGACGCTGCGGTCGATCGTCGGACTCACCGCCCCGAACTCGGGCACGTCGACGATCTACGGGACCCCGTTCCACGACCTGCAGGATCCGGCGAACACGGTCGGGTCGATCGTCGACGGCGTCGGCTTCCACCCGGGGCGTCGAGCGATCGACGAGCTGCGGATCTCGGCATCCGCCGCCGGCCTTCCGGCCAGCCGTTGCCACGAGGTGCTGGAGTTGGTCGGCCTCGGCGCCGCTGGCAGCAAGCGGGTCGGCAAGTACAGCCTGGGTATGAAGCAGCGGCTCGGCCTGGCCGCCGCGATGTTGGGTGACCCCAAGGTCCTGCTGCTCGATGAGCCGGCCAACGGCCTGGACCCCGAGGGGATCCAGTGGGTGCGGGCGTTCCTGCGCCACCTCGCCGACGAGGGCCGAGCGATCCTGGTGTCCTCGCACCTGCTCAACGAGGTCGCCCGGTTGGTCGATGACGTGCTGGTGATCAACCAGGGACGCATCATCGCTCACGGTGCCCTCGATGAGCTGACCGACGGTGCCGGGAACGCGGCGGTCAAGGTCGCCAGCCAGGACGATGCTGCGTTGTCGGCGGAACTCGAGCGTCGTGGGGCGAGCGTTGCCGAGGAGGGTGACGGCCTGCGGGTCGAGGGTGTCGCAGCCCAGGAGGTCGGGGCGGCCGCCCTTGCCGCCGGCGTCGTGCTGCTCGAACTGCGCTCCTTCGCCCCGGAGCTCGAGGACGTCTTCCTCGAGCTGACGTCCGGTGGGGGTATCGCATGAAGGGGTTCATCGCGTCCGAGGTCCGCAAGCTGACCAGCACCGTCACGACCTGGGTCATGACCGCGATCGGACTGGGCCTGATCGCGCTCGGTGCGGGGCTGTCCCTGCTCGTCCCCGGCGCGGGCATCGGGGAGTTCCAGGGCACCGACGTGCAGGTGGGCTACTTCGTCGATCAGATCGGCAGCTCCTCGATCATCGTGCTCATCGTCGCGTTGCTGTCGATGACCACGGAGTTCCGCCACGGCACCATCGGCCGGACGCTGCAGATCACCCCCAGCCGAACCCGAGTGCTCATCGGCAAGCTCGCGGCGGCGACGATCTACGCGCTGGGGTTCCTCATCGCCGGACTCGCGTTGGTGGCGATCCTGTTGCTGATCGGCGGGTTGGTGGCTGGCACCGCTGTGCAGCCTGGCTCCGAGACCCTGGAAGCGGTGTGGTTCGGTCTGGTCGGGCTGTCGCTGACCGCCTGGTTCGGGGTCGCGCTCGGCGCGCTGATCCGCAGCCAGGTCGTCGCGATCACGGTGACGCTGGTCTGGCTGTTCGTGGTCGAGGCCGCGGTCGGTGCCTTCGCGCCAAGCGTTGGCCAGTGGATGCCCTTCAACGCCTTGAACGCCGTGTTCGTCTCGGACGAGGCCGCCGCGGCGATGGGCGGCATGGGGCCGCAGCTGCTCGCGCCCCTGACCGGACTGTCCGTGTTCGTCGGCTACACCGTCGTGTCCGCCGTCGCCGCGGTGGTGTTGATGCGTACCCGCGACGTCTGATCGAGCGCCGCGACGATCGCTGAGGGGTCCTGCGGGAAGCCGTCCCGTCGCTCCAACTCCGCCAACCCGGCCACGTCGAGGTGGTCGCGTTCGATCGCGTCGCAGAGTCGGTGCAGGGCCGCGGCGTGTCCGTCGATGCGTTCCTGCGCGTAGCGGGGGTTGTTGCCGCGGGTGGCCATGAACGGCCAGTCCGACCCTGCCAGCAGGGCCAGTTCACGTGCCACCTGTGCTCGGGCCCCATCGTGGCCCCGACCGTCGGCGAGCACGGCGCGGGCACGGTCCTCGGCCTCGGCGATGGCTCGCCACATCGGCCGGGTCTGTTCGGTGACCCAGCTCGCATGACCCTTCGCGTACCCCCACGAGGACTCGGGGAGCGACAGCCGGCGGGTCGGGGGCTGCCGTTCCAAGCGATCGGCAAGGGTCGTCGTGGTCAACGTCGGGTCGTCGGCGACACCGCGGAGCAGGGCTTCGAGCCACGCGACCCCCTCGAACCACCAGTGCCCGAACAGCTCGGTGTCGTAGGCCGCGACCACCA
>SKNK01000190.1 GCA_007120565.1 Nitriliruptoraceae bacterium
CTCACCGGATGCGGCCGCCGACGCGCAGGCCGCGTCCCAGGACGTGATGGAGATCGGCGCGTCATCGAGATCATCCAGTGCTGCCTCCGGGACATCGGCGGCCAGCACGTGACGCAGATCGAGAAGCACCTCGCGTAGCCCTGCGACGGCCTCGAGCCGTTCCGGTCCGACGATCACCACCTCGGCGCCGCTGTCGGCGATAGCGAACCGGAGTTCGTCCGGTGCCAGCCCCGGGAGCAAGGGAACCATCGCCGCACCGCAGCGCAGCACCGCAGCCGCCACCTCGACGAAGGTCGGGGTCGTACCGAGGATCAGCGCCACGCGGTCACCCGGACCGATCCCGCGCGCCTGCAAGGCCGCGGTCGCGGCGTCCACCCGCGCGTGCAGTTCCCCGTAGGTGACGCGTTGATCACCGGCACGTAAGGCGAGGTGGTCGGGACGCTGTTGCGCGGTCCGTCGCAGCCGAGCCGCCACGTCAACAGGCTGCGTGGTCGGCATCTCGCTACCTCGTCGCTAGGGACCAACGGAGCGTAGTACGCGGGACCGATGGGACGGGTCCTTGCGCGTGCCGCACACCTCGTTGGCGCTGACACTACGGATTCAAGCGCTCACTCTCAGTGGCCGATGGTCTGGTGACGATGTTCCCGTTCGCGCCCATCCGCCAGCCAGAAGGCAGCTCGATGACGGTCACGGCCCCCAGACTCCGGATCCGCACCAGCGTGCTGATCCTGCTCGTCCTGGGCCTGGTGTTCGTTCCTCTCGGCTCGCTGTCCCCGTCTGCGCTCGCCGACAGCGGCATGGAGGCCTCCTTCGTCTCCAAGCTGAACGCCGAACGGGCGAGGAACGGCCTCCCGGCGTTGTCCACCAGCGGGGACCTGACCTCGGTCGCTCGTTCGTGGAGTGGGACGATGGCCAACCAGGCCAACCTCTACCACAACCCCAACCTCGGCTCGCAGGTGTCCGGCTGGCAGAAGGTCGGCGAGAACGTCGGCCGCGGTCCGAGCGTCGATGCCCTGCACACGGCTCTGATGAACTCACCCGGCCACCGCGCCAACATCCTCGGTGCGGACTGGACACAGGTGGGTATCGGGGTCGTCGTCAAGGACGGCACCGTCTGGGTCACCCAGGTGTTCCGCCAGCCCGCCGGAGCCCCCAAGCCGGCACCGGCACCGGAGGCGAAGGAAGAACCCGCGCCGGCAGCCGAGCCCCAGGCCGCATCGGAGGCGACCGAGAACACGTCCGGATCCACCGGATCATCCGGGTCTACCGGCTCCTCGGGATCGACGGGCTCGACCGGGTCCTCCACCCCTGCCCCCGAGCCAGAGCCGGACCCGGAACCCGAGCCCCACGAGGTCTTCGACCGGCCGCTGCCGATGGACCGCGTCACCTTGATGCTCGCCCGGCTCGAAGCCTCGGATCTGTCCACCAGCATCGATTCGGTGCTCGCCTCCTTCGAGGGCTGACCACCGTCTCGTTCGCAGCCTCTCGGGGACGGGCCATCGAGCCACCCTCCGGCGCCGGTTGCGTGACCTGCCCTCGGTAGGCTCAACTCATGCGCATCCTCGCTTCCACCGGCCCGATGTTCGCGCGCCCCCTGGATTGGGCGCTCGGTGTCGTGGCCGAAGCTGGCTTCGACGGTGCCGAACTGATGGTCACCCAGGATCCGGCCACGCAGGACCCTCAGCGCGTGATGGACGCGATGCGCACCGAAGGGGTGGCGGTGCCGGTCGTCCACGGACCCTTCCTGCTCATCACCCGCCGCGTGTTCGGCACGGACCTGGTGGACAAGGCTCGCCGCTCGGTCGAACTGGCCGGAGCCGTCGGCGCCGACCTCATGATCGTCCATCCACCCTTCCGGTGGCAACGCAGCTTCCACCGCTGGCTGCTCGAGACCGGCGACGTCGAGGCCGCCGCGCACGACACGCGTGTCGGTGTCGAGAACCTCTACCCGGTGACCGTCCGCGGGCGCACGGTCCGGTTCCACCGCTACACCCAGCCGGAGCACCTGCTGCCCTTCACCAACGTGGTGCTCGACACCAGCCACCTCGGCGTTGCTGGGGTCGACCTCGTCGACGCCTACGAACTGCTGTGGGACCGCATCGCTCACCTGCACATCTCCGACTACCGCGGCGAAGGCAAGGACAGCCACGCGCCGCTGGGGCACGGGGTGCTGCCCCTCGCACGGTTCCTGCACCGCGTCGCCGAGGATCACCCGGACCCCACCAGCCAACGCGTCGCCGTGGATCAGACCTCGGCAACGTCGATCACGTTGGAGCTGGACTGCCGGCACTACCTCGACGATCGCGCCGCCCTGGTCGGCTACCTGCGGCAGGAGCGCCGCAAGTGCGAGGACCTGTTGGCTGGGGGCTCGGCCGAGGAGGTACTCGGCCGGCCCGACGTCGTGACGCGCGCCCCAGAGACCGGCGAGGATGATGCCGACCAACCGACCGGGCCCGGCTATGCGTAGCGGAACCTCGATCGTGTTGGTGGTGCTGCTGCTGCTGATCCTCGCCGCGGCCGCCTTCCAGCTGCTGCAGGCCTCCGGGAGCTGACCATCCGAGGACGGTGGCCGAGGATCACGACCGGGGCCCCTCGGTGACCGACTCGGCGATCACAGGAAGACCGAACGTCGCCCCATCAGGTTGCGATGGAGCATGTCCTGGATGGTGTCGCGCACCTGGTCGGCCAGGTCGAAGACGATCATCGGATCGTCGGCAGCCTCGGGGCCGTACTCGGTGGTGTCGATCGGCGTCCCGTACTCGATCACCCACTTCGATGGCAGCGGCAACAGCGCGAGCGGGCCGATGACCGGCAGCGCGAACATCTGCGCCACGATCGGGAAGTAGGGAAGGCCGAGCGCACGCGCGACCAACTGCAGGTCGTAGACCATCGGGTAGATCTCTTCGCTGCCGACGATCGCCGTCGGCACGATCGGTACCTGCGCCCGCAGAGCCGTGGCGACGAACCCCCCACGCCCGAAACGCTGCAGCTTGTAGCGGTCCTTCCAGGGCTTGCCCAGCCCCTTGAACCCTTCGGGCCAGACCGCGACCAACTCACCCTGGGCGAGCAGGCGGTCCGCGTCATCACCCGAGGCCAACGTGGCCCCCGTCTTGCGCGCCAACTCGCCGACGAAGGGGGTGCGGAAGACCAGGTCGGCGCCCAACTCGCGGGCGTGGCGGCCGGTGTGCTCGAAGATGTCGAGGCGGGTGATCAGCGCGTCCGCCGGCAAGGTTCCTGCATGGTTGGCCACCACCAGCCCGCCACCACGGAGCGGGAGGTGCTCCTGCCCATGCGCCGCGACACGCCAGTAGTGGCGGTGGAGCGGACGCAACAGCGGCATCACCAGGTTGGTGGTGAGGTCGTCATCGAAGCCGAACGCATCGATCTCGTAGTCACCGGTGAGGCGGCGTCGGAGGAAGGCCGCCACCTCCCCGAGGTGGTCCGCAGCAGCCAGGCCATCGATGCCGTCGAGCGCACGGAGTCCGTCCACCGCAGGTCCCCAGCCCCGCCGGGCTGCCTCCTGGGAGACCCGATCGAAGGCCCGCTGGGTAGCGTCGCCCAGAGGCGCGGCCCTGCCACCCTGGTCCGCCCGATCGCCGTCGACCTCGCGGGGATCACCGTCGGCGCCGGAGCGGTCCTCTGCCGCGCCCCCGTGCGGTTCGCCGACGTCGTGGTCACCGGCCGGGTCCGTTTCGGGGGTGGCATCGCGCCCATCTGCACCGGAACCGGGCTCAGCATCGGGCTCGTCCTCGAGCTCTGGCGTCGCGCCTTGGACCGCGTGGACCCGGCAGAGCCGACCGTCGGTCGCGTAGTTGCGGCAGGGACGCCCGGCACCGGTGAGCGCGGCGCATCGGGAACGATCAGCCTGCGCCTCCTGACGGGAGCGCGCATCTCTGGCTTCCGCGAAGGAGATGATCTCGGCGTGCTGCTCCATCATCCAGCACCGCCGCGCGCGAGGAACCGCTCCTGCGCCTTGCGTTGCAGGAAGGTCGACACCTCCCGCTCCCACCGGACCACCTCGTCGGGCTGGATGACCCCCCGGATCCGACGACGTCGCACGAAGTCCTCGAAGGTCTCGCGCGTCGAGTACCTCGGGGTGTAGCCGAGGACGTCCTTCAGACGGCTGGTATCCACGACCCGTCCGAACTGCATGAAGCGCAGCTGGTCGCTGGCGATGTCGGCTCGACGCGTTCGACGCAGGGCCGAGGCGACCCCGGCGACGAAGGGCAGCGGGATGGGACTGGGGAGCCGACCCGCGAGGCGGACACACTGCGACAGGTACAACACCCCGTCACCGGCGACGTTGAAGATCCCCGGGTGGTCCTGCGTCGCGGCGCGCTCGAGCACGGCGACCGCGTCCTCCTCGTGGCAGAACTGCAGGCGCGGGTCGTAGCCGAGCACCGTCGGCACCATCGGGAGGGTGAACAGCGACTGGAAGGCACTGTCGACCCGAGGACCCAGCAGGTTGGCGAAACGCAGGATCGAGACGTCAACGTCCTTGCGTCGCCGACCGAAGGCACGGACGTAGGCCTCGACCTCCGACGCATCCTTGCCGAACCCGTGCTTCGGCGGGGTGCGCGGGGACACGTCCTCACGGAAGCTGCCGGGGTCGGTGTACTCCGAGCCGTAGATGGCCGTCGAGGACTTCACCACCAGCCGACGCAGGCTGGGCGCCTTCTGGCAGGCCGCCAGCAGCTGCATCGCCCCGATGACGTTGATCTCCTTCATCCGGGCGCGCCCGCCGGCCGCCGCCGGTGCCGACGCGGTGGACAGATGCAACACGGTGTCCACCTTCGCGGTCTCGAGCACCCGCCCCACCAACGGGTTGCGCACGTCCGCGCGGACGAACTCCGTGCGCTGCAACTCCGGACTCGGGTCGTGCACGTCGACGCCGAAGATCTCCGCGACGTCGTCACGTTCCTCGAGGGCACGCGCAACCTGGCCAGCGAGCTGGCCCGCCACACCGGTGATCAGCACGCGGCGGCCGTCGGTCACAGAGGGTTCCTGGTCGCGGAGTGACTCACATGAGCTCCGAACGGCAGTGAACCAGACCCGGACGGGACAGACGAACGGTCCGGCGGTGTGGTCGACGCGTGGCCGGCTCCTGCGGGCTGCCGATCACCTCGTGCCGACCGTCAGGCGTGACCCAGCTCGTCATCGAGGTCGTCGAGGTCCATCGTCGCCGGATCGACGACCTGCTCCTCGAGGAACGCGAGTAGCTCGCTCTCGCGGACGCGGTAGTTGCGCCCGACCCGGACCGCGGGCAGCTCACCCCGGCGGATCAGCCGGTACACGGTCATGGTCGAGATGCGGAGCTGGTCCGCGACCTCGGCGGCGGTTAACAAGGTCTCACTCATGACATAACGCTACCACCGACATCCCCCGCCACGACCGGCGATTCCGGCAACCAGACACGTTCTATGCCTCACCAGCAACACCAGTCACGGCAGCCCCAGCGTCGCGCGCCCCGCGCGCGGGGCCTGTCAACGGGCCCTCAGCCCCGGGTGCCGTGGCGGGGCAGGACCAGCTCTCGCACGATCTCGACCGAGCGTTCCGCGGCTTGACGGGCTTGACCGAGCATCGCTTCGGAGGCGCGAACCGGGTCGTCGGTGAAGGACCGGGGAGGCACCAGCCCGGTGCGTTCGGTCGCCCTCTCCTGCCAGGCCATCGGGGTCTCGATCGGCAGGGAGCGACCCGCCATCTCCGCGAAAGCCAGGGTCCAGGCGCGCGGCACCACCTCCACCGCCTGGTAGCCCCCTCCACCCAGTGCCACCCAGCGGCCCTCGGCGACCTCGTGGCTCAGGCGGTGGAGTCGGCGGTAGATCTCCGCCATGTCATCGACGGTCAGGGCGAGGTGGGCGAGCGGGTCGGTCGCGTGGGTATCGCAACCGAGTTGGGTCACCAGCACGTCCGGAGCGAACGCTCGGACGAGCGGATCGACCGCCGCATCGAACGCGCCGAGCCACAGCTCGCCGGACGTCCCTGGGTGCAACGGCACGTTGGCGGCGCTGCCCAACGCCTCATCTCCCCCGATGTCGTCGGCCGCCCCGGTGCCCGGGAAGAGGAACCGTCCCGACTCGTGCAGCGAGATGGTCAGCACCCGCGGATCGTCACGGAACATCACCTCCACCCCATCACCGTGGTGGACATCGACATCCACGTAGCAGACCCGCTCGGCGCCGTGCTCGAGCAGCCAGTCGATCGCCATCGCCGGGTCGTTGTAGACGCAGAACCCTGCTGCCCGCTCAGGCATGGCGTGGTGGAGCCCACCGGCAGGGTTGAAGGCGTGGTCGGAGCGTCCTTCCCACACCTGACGTGCCGCCTCGATCGAGCCCGCGCAGACCTGCACGGAGGCGGGATGCATCCCCGGGAAGGCGGGGGTGTCGCCGTCACCGAGGCCGTAGGCGAGATCGGCACGTGCGGTGGGGTCGTTGGAGAGACGTCGGACCGTGTCGATGAAGTCCTCGCGGTGGTGTCGCAGCAACCGCGCCTCATCGAAGGGTGCAGGGAGCAACTCATCCACCCCGCTACCCAGCAACCCACAGTGACGGATCAGATCGATCGTGAGCTCGACACGGACCGGGGCCAGCGGGTGTCCTCGCCCGAAGTCGTACGCCGCGACGGAGTCGTCCCAGATCAGCGCGACCCGACCCGCGGCCTTCGGACCTTCTCCCGCCACCGACGCTCCTCGTGTGGGCTCCCATGGGTTCCTCGGTGTCGCCATCGCGGCGTCGTTCACCGCCGGCGATCATCCTCCCTGCCGACCAGAGCCTATCCCCGCACCGTGCACGGTCCCCAGTGGACGTCACTCGTGCCGTAGCGCCTCCACCGGGTCGAGCCGGCCCGCCCGCCGTGCGGGAAGGACGCCGAAGACCAACCCCACCCCGACCGACACCCCGAGCGCCAGCGCCACCGACCACAGGGTCACTTCGGCCGGGATCGGCGCGAAGGCAGCGACAAGTTCGGCCAGACCGATACCCGCGGCCAGCCCGATGATGCCGCCGATGGCGGTCAACGCGGTCGCCTCGAACAGGAACTGACGCGTGATGTCGCGGGTCCTGGCGCCGAGGGCCTTGCGCAAGCCGATCTCTCGGGTCCGTTCGCTGACCGAGACCAGCATGATGTTGGAGACCCCGACCCCGCCGACCAACAGCGAGATCCCCGCGATCGCAGCCAGGACCAGCGTCAGGATCTGCAGGATGTCCCCGACCACCCCGATGATGTCGTCCTGCGAGAGCACGCTGAAGCTGTCGGCGTCGAGGCGTCGTTCGAGGACGCGCTCGACGACCTGACGGTCGTCGTCAACGGTGTCGGTCGCGGTTGCCCGCACGAAGATGGCGTCGATCCGCGACGTCGCGAACTGCCGCTGGGCGCTGGTGATGGGGATGTAGAGCTCCCGATCGCGGTCCGGGCCGAAGGCGGTTCCGCCCACGCGTTCCATCACGCCAACGACCCGGTAGCGGATCCCGCCGATCGTGACGTTGCGGCCGATCGGGTCCTGTCCCGGGAACAGTTGGTCGGCGATCCCGGCACCCAGCAGTGCCACCCGACGCGCGGTCGTCACGTCCGATTCCCCGAAGGCCTGCCCCCGAGCGACCTCGCGAACGACGACGTCGAGGTAGCCCGCGCTGACCCCGTTGATCGTGGTCGTGACCCGGTTGCCACCGGCCTGGACGGGCTCACCCCCGACGATGCTGCCCGCGACGCGACGTTCGACCCCGGGGAACTCACGCTCGATGGCATCGATGTCCTCGAGGGTGAACTGGCTGCGCGTCGGCGCTGCACCGAAGTCGCCATCCCCGGGCAGAGCGAACAGCAGGTTCGAGCCGAGCCCCTCGATCTGGCCGGTGATCTCCTGCCGGGCTCCTTGCCCGATGGCGACCAGCAGCACCACCGAGAGCACGCCGATCAGGACGCCGAGGGTCGTCAGCGCCGAGCGCATCCGGTTGGTGACCAACGACCGCAGGGCCGCACGGAGGGCCTCACGAAGGCTCATCGTCGCCTCCGCGGTCGATGTCGCCGACGATGAGCCCGTCGCGCAGTTCGATCCGGCGTCGTGCCCGCTCGGCTACCTCGGCCTCGTGGGTGATGACCACCAGTGCGGTGCCATGGTCCGCGTGCAGCTGCTCGAGCAGCGCCATGATCTCCTCACCCGTCGCCGTGTCGAGGTTGCCCGTGGGTTCGTCGGCGAGGATGAGCGCCGGATCGGTGACGACCGCCCGGGCGATCGCGACCCGTTGCTGCTGCCCCCCGGACAGCTCGGTCGGGCGATGTTCCATCCGGTCACCGAGACCGACGGCGTGGAGCGCGGCGATGGCGCGTTCCCGCCGCTTGCGGGCGCTTCCGGGTCGGTACAGCAGCGGCAGAGCCACGTTGTCGATGGCGGTCA
>SKNK01000311.1 GCA_007120565.1 Nitriliruptoraceae bacterium
CGGCATCGTCCAGATCGCGGTCCTCGAGGAGCCGCCGCGTCACCTCATGGACGAGTGCTTCCTCGGCGTCGTCGAGATCGACGGGCTTGGCGTCGTGGATCGCCTTGAGGTGATCGACGCGTACAGATGGCGTTGATCCTCGTCGAGCGCGGCGGGGCGGAAGCGGGGGAGCCGGGACACGCCGTCGTCACGCGCACTTCGGGCAGGTGCCGACGAGTTCGAGGCGGTGGGAGTCCACCTCGAAGTCACGTTGCTCCCTGGCCTCGTCGGCCGCTCGCGCCAACGCGCGCTCGATCTGTGCGGGGAGCACGACGTCCTCGAGCCGTCCGCAGATGGAGCACACCAGGTGATGGTGGTGCTCGGAGAGCTCCTCCGCGAGCTCGTAGCGCGAGACATCATCCGTGGAGACCATCCGATGGACCGCCCCGCACTGCTCGAGGATCGCGAGGTTGCGGTAGAGCGAACTCTGCGACTGGGCGGCCCCCAGGTCGAGGAGTTCCGGGATCGTGACGGGTCGCTCGGCATGCTCGAGCATCTCGACGAGCTGTCTGCGGCCACGCGTGTAACGCTGCCGTGTCCGACGCAGCTGTTCGTCGACGATGTCGTGGATGTTGTCGTTCATCAAGGCCATCCTCGGGGTGATTCTCGGAACGAGTGAACCACACCGTGCCCCCGCGCCGCGCATGCCTCGGTGCAGGCGCCAAGGGCTAGACTGTGGGGTGGCATGTCCGCCACGGTGGTGCCCTCGCTCGCACCTCGCTCATCCGGGTCTGCCTGCTGAACCGCTTCCGCGCCACCATCCGCATCCGCTTCTTGGAGTTCCACGTGCGCCTCGCCAGCCGTCCTCTCGTCGCTGCTGCGGCGGGCCTCACTCTCCTGCTCGGGGCCTGTGGCACGGGTACGAACGACCACACAGAAGCCGCATCGGTCGACGGTCGATCGATCGCACGCGATGCGGTCGAGGATCCCGTCCGTGACGTGCTGAACCACACCGGGCGGCTCGAAGGGCTCGATGCCGACGAGCGTGCCGAACTCGTCGAGCCGCTGCAGCGACAGGTCCTCAGCCTGCTGATCCAGGCTACGGTGATCGAGAACCTCGCGGAGGAGCTGGGAACCGAACCCGACGAAGCGGCGATCGAGGAGCGGTTCCAGGCGGATGTCGAAAGTGTGGGCGGCGAGGAAGAGCTGGTCGACGCGTTGGCTCAGCAGCAGCTCTCCCTCGAGCTGTACCGGGATGTCCTGCTGCCGACACAGCTGCGCGTCGAGGGACTGATGGACCGCTTCGCCGATGACATCGAACCGGTGGAGCAGCGCGAAGCTCGTCACATCCTCGTCGAGACCGAGGAAGAGGCCCAGGAGGTCCTCCAGCAGCTTGCCGGCGGCGCAGACTTCGCGGAGTTGGCGGAGGAGTTCTCGACCGACCCGGGAAGCGCTGCGCGTGGCGGCGACCTGGGTCCGGCGCCCGTCGGGGCCTACGTCGGGCCCTTCGATGAGGCCGTGTGGAACTCGGACATCGGCGACATCATCGGGCCGGTCGCGACCGACTTCGGCTACCACGTCATCGAGGTGACCGGAGAGGCCACCATGTCCGCTGAGGACATGCCGCCGCAGGAGCGCGACCAACAGACCAACGCGATGCTCAACGAGCTGCTGACCGAGCGGTTCGCCGAGCTGGACATCCAGATCTCGGACCGGTTCGGGACGTGGGATGCCGAGCGGGGCGAGGTCGTGCCTGGCGACGAGGTCGGTGGCGAGGCCGACGACGGGTGAACGGATCCGACCACACCCAGCCGCGCGTCGTACTGGTCGAGACCTCCGACGCGCTCCCGGGGCTGTTGCCCTTCCAAGCCTGGGATGCGCTCGGTACGGCCGAGGTCGTGCTGCTACGGGATGTCGACGCCCATCCGAGCGCCCCGCACCTGTACGCCGCGGGGTTGGACCTCGCCGAGCTCGAGCCTGCGTCGTTGGAGCGGGGCGACCTCGACCTCACGCGACCGGGAGCCCCGGATGACCGTCGTCTTGCGAAGGCGCTGACCTCCCGCGCACTCGGAGGTGAGGTCCCGGTCTACCTCCTTGGTTCGGCGGATGGTGGGCTGGCTCCCGCACTCGCCGGTATGGCGGCTGAGCACGGCCTGCAGATCGAGCTGGTCTTCCTCGCACCCCTACCCGAAGGCACGGAGCTGCTGCGGCTCGTCGAGGTCATGCGCCGGTTGCGTGACCCCGAGCACGGCTGTCCCTGGGACGCCGAGCAGGACCACGGCACGCTGGTGACCTACCTGCTCGAGGAGACCTACGAGCTGGTCGAGGCCATCGAGGCCGGCAGCGACGTCGACATCGCCGAGGAACTCGGGGACGTCTTGTTGCAGGTGGTCTTCCACGCTCGGATCGCCAGCGATCGCCAGGCGTTCGGGATCGACGAGGTGGCACGGGGCATCGCCGACAAGCTCGAACGACGCCATCCACATGTCTTCGCTGATGGCGATGCCGAGACCGCGGACGACGTGCGCGTGAGCTGGGAGAAGCTCAAGGCCGAGGAGAAGGGCAGAACCGGACCGTTCGAGGGCGTCCCCGAGACCATGGCCGGGTTGATGCTGCTGGAGGCACTCCAGGGCAAGGCCGCGAAGCGCGCCCTGGTGCACGAACCCAACGCGCTGCCCGAGCTGCGTCAACTCGTCGAGCACCTCGCGGCTGACGGTGAGCATGAGGCGGCGATCGGCGCCTTGGCCGAGGCGCTCGTCCACGTCTCCCGTGAGGTCGGGGTCGATCCCGAGGTGGCCGCGCGGTCGGCAGCGAGGCGGTTCCGGAGCCACGCTGAAGAGGTGCTGCGCATCGCCACCGAACGGGGCATCGATCTGGCAGAGCAGAGCCCTGACGAGCGAGCCGCCCTGTGGGACGAGCACGCCCGGTCGCGCTGAGGGTCTCCTCACCGCGTGGTGGCCCTGCGCACTACGCTCCCGCCGAGATCACGAACGTGGAGGATCGGGTGCCCCCGACGCAGTGTCCGAACTGTGGCCGTTTCCTGAAGAACGCCCTGGTGGAACGTCTCGCCGAGGGGGCCCAGCCCTGCCCGGGCTGCGAGGTAGCCCTGACCGCGGACATGTTCGACGGGGGCCCAGCGGCGAGCGTCCGTCCCCCCGACCTGTACCCCGCCGAGGTCCGCGACGATGCGAGCGAGGTGCTCGACGGCTGGGATCGCGGGGCGAGCGCTGCCGAGATCGCGAGTTGGGCCCAGGACCGTCCTCCGTTCCCCACCGACACCGTGGCGGTCGCGGCCGGCGCACTCGGAGGAGCACTTCTCGGGGCGGTGTTCGCGGGTCGCAGGATCCGCGGTGGGGTGCTGGGTGGGGTGCTCGGAGCGGTCGCGGCCGCGGTGGTCCGTCGGGTCTGGCGGCTACCGGACTGAAGCCCACCGCCCTGTGGCCGATGTTGAGGATGTTGTCAGAGCGCACGGTTGTGCCGTATTGTCACGCGCGGACCACGTAGCGTGAGCCGGTCGCGCCGTGCTCGAGCGAGGATGAAGTCATGGACGTCACCACCATCGAGATGGTGCGAGCACGAGAGATCCTGGACAGCCGCGGCAATCCGACCGTCGAGGTCGAGGTAGGCCTGCTCGACGGTTCGCTCGGCCGGGCCGGTGTGCCGTCGGGCGCGTCGACGGGAGAACATGAGGCGGTCGAGTTGCGGGATGGCGATGCCAGTCGCTACCTCGGCAAGGGGGTGACCCGTGCCGTCGCCAACGTGCACGAGACGATCGCTCCGGCTCTGCTCGGTCAGGATGCCACTCGGCAGCGCGAGATCGACCAACTCCTGCGCGACCTGGACGGCACCGACAACAAGGCCAACCTGGGCGCCAACGCGATCCTGGGTGTCTCCCTCGCGGTGGCCAAGGCTGCGGCGGAGGCTTCGGGCTTGCCCCTGTACGCCTACCTGGGCGGACCGAACGCGCATCTGCTGCCGGTCCCGTGCATGAACGTCCTGAACGGTGGGAGCCACGCGGACTCCAACGTGGACTTCCAGGAGTTCATGATCGCCCCGATCGGCGCAACGACCTTCCGTGAGGCGATGCGCATGGGGGCGGAGACCTACCATCACCTCAAGGCGGTCCTCCAAGGGCGCGGCCTGTCGACCGGGCTCGGTGACGAAGGCGGGTTCGCGCCGAACCTCGGCTCCAACAGCGAGGCGCTCGACCTGCTCCTGGAGGCGATCGAGGCCGCGGGCTACCGCGCGGGCGACGACCTGGCCATCGCGCTCGACCCGGCGGCGAGCGAGTTCTACCGCGACGGCGCCTACCACCTCGATGGTGAGGACCGGGTGCTGTCGTCGGAGGAGATGGTCGAGTTGTGGGTCGACCTGGTCGACCGTTACCCCATCGTGTCCATCGAGGACGGGCTCGACGAGTCCGATTGGGACGGCTTCACCCTGCTCACCGAGCGGATCGGTGACCGGGTCCAGGTCGTCGGAGACGACCTGTTGGTGACCAACCCGGCCTTCGTGCAGAGAGGCATCGATCAACGCGCCGCGAACAGCGTGCTGGTCAAGGTCAACCAGATCGGCTCGTTGACCGAGACCCTGGACGCGGTCTCGCTCGCGCAACGGGCGAACTGGACCACCATGATCAGTCACCGCTCGGGTGAGACCGAGGACGCCACGATCGCCGACATCGCGGTCGCCACCAACGCGGGCCAGATCAAGACCGGTGCGCCGGCGCGTTCCGACCGGGTCGCCAAGTACAACCAACTGCTCCGGATCGAGGAGCAACTCGGTGACGCCGCCCGCTACGCAGGTGCCGCGGCCTTCCCCCGTAGGAGCTGACCGACGATGAGTGGACCTCGCACCGCGACTCGGCGACGCGCTTCGCGTCGTGCGGCTCGCGGTGGCCGCAGGCGCGGTGGTCGCTTGGGGCAGTGGTTCGCGCCGGTGACCGATCGGATCGCTCGGGTGTTCTCCCCGGTCGGTCGAGCGGGACGTGCCGCGGTCAGCGGCGACAAGCCGCTGATCGTCGCCTTGTTGACCGTGATCGGTCTGGTGGTCGTGCTGTTGTCCGGACCTGCCCAGAGCTACCTCGACCACCGTGCACGGGTCGAGGTCCTGGAGATGCAGGCCGATGTGCTCGAGTCCGAGAACTCGCGGTTGGCCTCGCGCGCCGAGTCGCTCCAGGACCAGGCGACCATCGAACGACTCGCTCGCGAGCAGCAGGGGTTCATCCGTCCGGGGGAGGTGCCCTACGCCCTGGTGCCGCCAGACGTCGACCGACCACAGATCACCGTGGCGTGGGAGGACGCCGACCCTGCGCCGGCTCCCTGGTACGAGCGCGCGTGGGCGTCGGTGCAGGCGGTGTTCGGCGGGTGACCTACCGTCGCGCGATCGCCCGCGTCGTTGGCGTCACCGACCGTGACCTTGCCGTGTGCGCAGCTTCGCCGTACCTTGGGGGAGAAGGCGGACCTCGGTCCGCTCGCGCCCCGCGCGATCCTCTCGGCCCTCCTCTCTCTGCCTGAGCGTCATACGCGCGCTCGCGCTTGGTGGGGGCCGAGGCATCCACGCGGGCCAATCCATCCGCTGGCACCTCGGTGCAGCGCTGACGACGGATCGCCGTGCGTGCGCGGGCACGCGGTCCCGAGAGGAGTTGATCGAACTGCAGGGACAGATCGTCAAGGGCAAGGTCGTCCGGCTCGAGGAGTACGGCGCGTTCGTTGAGGTCACGTTGGAGGATGGTGGGGTCGCGACTGGCCTCGTCCACGTCTCCGAGGTTGACGCGGACTTCGTCGAGAACATCTACGCCTACCTCGCTGAGGGCGACGAGGTCGATGTCAAGATCCTCGACATCAAAGAGGACGGCAAGGTCGACCTCTCCATCAAGCGAGCGGACCCCGACTGGCAGGATGAAGAGACGCCGAACCTGCGGTCCAAGCTCGACAAGGACTTCAACAAGCGGCTGCGTCGTTTCATGCACAAGTCGCAGATGATCCAGGGTGAGGCCCGCCGCCAGAGGCGTGGCCGGGTGTGATCGTCTCCGGTGATCGCGGGTGAAGCCCCGCGACCACGGCAGCGTTTCTCGTTCCACGCTGCCAACTGACGACGCTGTCACCGACGCCGCGCGGTCGGTGGAACCGCCAGCTCCAGGTGTGGGGCCGCTCGTGGATGCGGTGGTTCCCGACCCCGATGCGTCCTACGAGGCCGCAGCGGCGGCACCACCGGTGGACGAGCATGGCCGTGCCGTGATCTCCGAACAGCTCGGGCGTCCGGCTCGAGGGGCCCCGGCGGTCGTCCACCGCTGCGGGTTCGGGCTCCCTACCGTGGTGCGTGTCGATCCGCGGTTGGAGGACGGCACGCCGTTCCCGACGACCTTCTGGCTCGCCTGTCCGGTGTTGCGCTCGCGCGTCGGCACGTTGGAGGCCGACCATGCCATGGTCGGCCTCAACGAGCGGCTTCAGGAGGACGCTGACCTGGCCGCGGAGTACGCCGCGAGTCACGAGCGCTACCGCCGGTTCCGTGCACAGCTCGGCCCGGTCGTCCCCGGAGACCCCGGGGTCGGTGGGATGCCCAACCACATCAAGTGCCTGCACGTCCACGCGGCCCACCACCTGGCGACGGGCGACAACCCGATCGGTGCCTGGACCGTCGAACATGCCACCCCGGCCCCGTGCCCCGCGCCCTGCGTGACCGAAGCGGACATCGGTACCGAGGATGATCGGGGATGAGGGGTCCGCGCGCCGCAGTGGATGTCGGCTCGAACTCGATCCGGTTGCTGGTCGTCGATGAGGAGGGCCGTCGCCTCACCCGTGAGATGGCGATCACCCGCCTGGCCGCAGGGGTCGATGCCACCGGGCGTCTGGACGACGCGGCCCTCGAGCGTTCGCTCACGACCATCGCCGCCTACCGGCAGGTCTGGGAACGGCACGGTGTGACCGATCGGGTCCGTATCGCCGCGACCTCGGCGGTGCGCGATGCCGAGGACCGCGAGCGTTTCTTCGCCGGCGTGCGAGACATCACCGGCATGGATGCTGAGGTGATCAGTGGGGAGGAGGAGGCGGCGTTGGCCTTCTCGGGGGCCGCGAGGGCGGTGGAGGTCGGAGCACCTACCGCGGTCATCGACATCGGTGGGGGCTCGACCGAGCTGGTGGTGGGTGGCCACGATGGTCGCGTCCTTGGCAGCGTGTCTCTGCAGCTCGGGTGCGTACGCCTGACCGAGCGTGTCCTGCACGACGACCCGTCGACCTCGGGCCAGCTCGCCGCCGCGAGGCGGTTGGTCGACGAGCGACTCGATGAGGCCGACGAACTCCTCGAGCAACAGGGTGTGGCACTGACCGAGGCCGCCGGTCTCGTCGGTGTCGCCGGCACGGTGACCACCCTCGGCGCCCTCCATCTGGGCCTGGAGGCCTACGAGGAAGCGCGGATCCACGGGTGTCGCGTGTCTGCTGCCGCCCTCGAGGACCTCACGGCTCAGCTCGTGGCGGCGACCTCGTCGGAACGCGCGCAGATGGGGCCGATGCAGCCTGGTCGCGAGGATGTGATCCACGGCGGAGCCATCGTGCTCTCCGGGGTCGTCGCCCGGTACGGGTTCGCCGAGGTGATCGTCAGCGAGGCGGACAACCTCGACGGTCTGGTGGCCTCGCTGACGTAGCGCGCGATCACGGCAAGATGTCGACGGCGCCCTGCCGTGCCTCCTCCGTGCCCGGGTCCGGTCGCAGCGCTTCGTCGCGGATACGCCGTTGGAAGACGGCGATCGCCAGGCACTGCGTTCCCACGGCGCAGAGGAACAGGGCGCGTAGGCCGAAGGCGCTGGTGATCAGGCCTCCGAGGAGGGCGCCCAGCGGCATCATCCCGGTGACCACCAGTCGGAAGGCCGAGTTGATCCGGCCGAGCAACGCCGTTGGGACCACGCGCTGGCGGCTCGTCACGCTCGCAACGTTGGTGACCACCGACGAGAAGCCGATCATCAACGCCATCGCGGCGATCGGTGCGGGGTGAGCGGTCACCGCCGGTATCAGCATCATCGTGGAGATCAGGAGCAAGCCCCCGAGTATCGACCATCGCGGGCCGATACTCGCTTCGATCTTGCCCGCAACCAGCGAGCCGATCACGCTGCCCGCGGCGAGTGCGGTGGCCAGGAGACCGAAGGCGAGCTCGCTCAAGCCCATCGGCGATCCCGGACCGACCACGAACAGCACGAAGACACTGAAGTACGCCGTGTTCGCGAGGTTCATGAACGCGCCGATGCCGGCGATCCCCACCAGCGCGGGTTGCCTCCGCAGGTAGCGCAGTACCTCGCCGATGTCGGATCGCAGGCTGGCCGGTGGACGCGCAGGAGGGACGTACCGATCGGGCAGGCCGAGGAGGATGAGCGCCGCAGCGAGGTAGAGCACGGCGGGGCCGAGGAAGATGCTGGC
>SKNK01000271.1 GCA_007120565.1 Nitriliruptoraceae bacterium
CCACAGCTGCCCGGGAGATCCAGCCGGTCGCGAGCTCGATCGGGAGCAGGATCGCGACCGCCAGCACGTTGAACATGTCGTGCATCGTCGCCGCGGCGAATCCCCGCCGGAACTCCTCGGAGCGGCGGATGTTGCCGAGTGCGGCCAGGGTGTTGGTGACCGTGGTCCCGATGTTGGCACCCATGATCATCGGTACCGCCTCAGGGATGCCGAGGGTGCCGGCGCCGACGAGCCCGACGATGGTCGCCGTGGAGACCGACGAGGACTGCACCAGCACGGTCGCGAGGATCCCGGCTGCGAGGCCCGAGAGGGGATGAGCCACCTCGGCGAGTAGGCGCGTCTCGAACCCGGCTCCGAGCGCCGAGATGCCGCTCTCCAACGTGCCGACCCCGACGAGGAAGAGGTAGAGCAGCGCGACGACGAGGATCGCGCGCAGCGGCGTCGGGAGGTCGCGCCGCCGGGCGCGGCCGATCCATGCCTTGGAGCTCAGTGGAGTCCCTCGTTGGGAGGAAGCGCAAGGGGAGGAGAGCGGGGGGCGTAGCCTCGCAGGTCCTGCCCACCTCACGCAACAAGGCTGGTCGTCCGCGCGGCCCTCATCGCCATCCGCAGAGCTGTAGGACGACGGGAGGCGCGACCAAAGGGCCGCGCCTCCCGCGTGCTGGATGGAACCTCTGGCACCGTTGCTGGGATCCACGGTGGGCAGCGACGTCGGTGACGCGCTACCGGTCGTGGAGCCAGATCGTCGGGCGGGACGAGTCCCCGACCGATGAGAGATCGGTGCCCGGTTTGGATTCGCTGGAGCGATCCAGCGCTGGCCTCCTAGCGGCCGAGCACCTCCAGGGTCCCGGTTCTATGACTGCTTTCCAAACGGACCACCTCCTTCCTCTGGTGGAGGCACTGTGCCACACCGCTTCGCGTCCCGCCACCATGTGCCGGAAGCTGCCGCCCGTCGCCGGTTGGCCGGGTGGTGACCGTCCGGGTATCGTGCGCCTGCTCTCGGGCACGTAGCTCAGTGGGAGAGCGCTGCCTTCACACGGCAGAGGTCAGAGGTTCGATACCTCTCGTGCCCACCAGGCATCACCGCACGTCAGAGCCGGCTCCCTCGTCTGAGTGGTGCCGGCTCTGTTCGTTCCCCGGGGTTCAGGTCCCCCACGGTCGTCCTCGTGGCTGTGGCAACATGGAGGCGAAGGGGGAGATCGTGGTCGATGACCGTTGCCGTTGGGCCGTAGGCGCAGGGTCGTGAGCTGTCACGAGTGTGGCTTCGAACAGGACCGTGGACGCTACTGCGGTCGCTGCGGTGCCCCCGTTGCTGAGGCCAAGGCGCAGGCAACGTCGGTGGGCCCGTCCGATCCGGAGGCTCTGGTTCCACCGGTAGCCACGTCGATCCCTTCACGACGCGGACCGCGGACCGCGGCGGGGGTGTTGGTCGTGTCGCTCGCGTTTGCCGTCGTCGTGCTGGTCGTTTCGGTGTGGCCGGACCGTCAGCTGCCAGCGGACCCGGCGGTCGAAGATCCCGCTGAGGCGCCGGTCGCCGACGATGAGACGCTCGCCGCCGACCCGCCGTCGGATCAGGCGTCCCCTGGGGTCGGGGAGGAGAGCGACGAGCCGGAGGCGACCGAGGCGGTCGCTCCGCCACCGGACGGGTTCCAGCAGCGGACGGACACGGTGCTGTTGTTCGACGACGGCACCGAGGGCGCGCTCGCGGTCGACCTGGACACGTGGGAGCGAACCCGGGTCGAACTTCCCGGGCAACGAGCGGGAGACCAGCCGTTCCGGCTGTGGCAGATGGGCGGTTGGGTCGTGGTGGGCTGGCAGGAGATCTGGGCGGTGGCGCCAGGTCAGCCGGAGTCGGCTCGCCAACTCGGGCAGGCCACGGTGTTCCTTCCCCATGCCGAACCAGATGCGCTGTGGCTCATCGACTACGAAGGCGGTCGTGTCGGCACCGGTGCCTCGACGTGGACGCTGATCGACCCCTCAGGCAACGACATCGCTGCCGTCTCGTCCGCACCCGCAGGACTCCTCCCGGTGCGCGGTGTCCCCGGCGGCCTGGTGGTGTCGTCGCCCGGCGGCACGTTGTTGATCTACGACCTCGAACAGGACCGGCTCGTCGCCAACCCGATCGGGGAGTCCGCACGCCTTGGAGATGTGACGCGTGACCGGGTCGTCTGGTGTGATGACGATCCCTGTGAGCAGTTGCTGGTCACCGATGCGGAGGGGTCGGATCTTGCCGCGCTCGGCGCGGGGGAGACGTTCGAGCCGAGTCAGGTCTGGTTGTCGCCTGATGGTGATCGCATCGCCGCAGGGGTACGCGTGCGCGTCGGTGACGGCGTCGACTTCCGGCTGCGTGTCTACCGGATCGAGGACGGCGAGTTGCTCGCAGAGACGCGATCCGAGCTCAGCTTGCTGTTCGGCGGCTGGACGCTCGATGGTCGCCAGTTCTTCTCCTGGAGCCACGTCCCGAACGCCACGTCGTCTCCCGCGGTCCTGCGCCGATGGAGCGGCGGAGAGGACTTCGAGGAGGTTGCGGTCGGTGAGCATGGCATCCGTGACGTCTTCGGGTTCGTTGCGTTCCCCTCAACGGCACGTGACGGGGTCTACCCGGATCCGTGAGCGATCAGGTGCCTCGGCACCCCGGTCGCTCAAGCCATGTGGACGTGGATCATCCCGCGGGACAGGGCGATGCCGAGGTACAGCGGAACGAGTTGGCTCAGGCCGAAGACGACGCTGAGACCGACGATCAGTAGGCGGGCTTGGCTGGCGCTCGACGCCAGCGTCTCACGCTGCTCTTCGACGATGAGGCTGGCGTCCGCCGTCCGCTGCTCGTACTGCTGGACCAGGTCGCCGGCGACGGTGAGACGTTCGTTGAGCTCACCGAGTGCGTCGGCGGTCGCCAGGGTGCGTTCGGTCGCCTCGGCGAGTTCGCCGCTGGTCCGTTCTGCCTGTTCTGCCTGTTCGCGGAGATCATCGGGGAGACCGGCGATGGTCTCACGCAGTTCACCGATGGACTCGCTGAGTGGCTGGTCCGGCGAATAGTTCAGCCCGAGGGGGAGCGAGCTCAAGGCGGAGAGCGTCTGGTCGATCGAGGCAGCGGCCTGTTCGACCGCGGGGAGCGTCTCATCGAGCGCGTCCAGGGCGCCGGCGATGTCGTCGCCGGTCAGTGCGGTCAACGCTTCGAGGGACGCCTCACCCTGGGCCATGCTGCCACCCAAGGCCCGGACGGCGCTCTCGGCTTCGGTGACGCCGACGGTGATGATCTCCAGGGACTCGCCAGCGACCTCGAAGGATTCGTCGACGGTCTCGAGCACCTCGGCCGACAGCACCAGGCTCTGGTCGACGCCACGGTCGAAGTCGGTGACGAGCCCTTGGCCGAACAGCGCCCCCAGGAAGCTGGTGAGCAGCCCCACGATGGCGATCCCGATCATCGTCCTGCCGGCTACCACAGGGTTCACCATCGAAGGCCCACTTCGTGCAACGGAGCACCCTTTCGTACGGGGTTGTCACCCCCCACGAGGGAGGTCGCTGGATCAACTCAGCCTATTGAGCCAGCGACCCTGGCCGGTACGTCCGTACGACCGCGGTCACCCTTGCTGACGGAGAGCAGATGAACGAGCTTGCGACGTCCGAACCGCCACAAGGCGGAGCTGCTGAGTCCGAGCCGGTGATCGTCGCACGTGGGCTCCGCAGGGAGTTCGGCTCTGAGGTCGCGCTGGTCGAGCTCGACCTGGCGATCCCCCCTGGTCTGATCTTCGGCTTCATCGGGCCGAGCGGTTCCGGCAAGACCACGGCCGTGCGCCTCCTCGCCGGGATCGATGTGCCAACCGCGGGGTCAGCGAGCGTCCTCGGGCACCGAACGGCCGAGTTCGACGGGCGCCTCCGCTCGAGGATCGGCTACATGCCACAGTCGTCGGTCCAGTTCCCGAACCTGTCGGTTCAGACGAACATGAGCTTCGTGGCCTCGCTGTACGGGTTGCCCCTCCGGCGTCGGGAGACCATCGCGAAGGTGCTCAAGCAGACCGATCTCTACGACCACCGGAGCAAGGCGGTCAGGAACCTCTCCGGCGGCATGAAGCGACGGCTCGCACTGAGCGCGGCGCTCGTCCACGACCCCGAGGTGCTGTTCCTCGACGAACCAACCGCGGGGATCGACCCGGTCCTTCGTCGCACGCTGTGGGACCACTTCGAGCACCTGCGCGACCAGGGGCGCACGTTGTTCATCACCACGCAGTACGTCAACGAAGCGATGTACTGCGACCGGGTGGGCGTGCTCGCTGGCGGGCGGCTCATCGCCGAGGGGCCACCTGGCGAGTTGCGGCGACAGGCGCTCGGCGGAGACGTCCTCGAACTCATCACGGCAGCGGACCTCGATGGGACCTCCGTGGCCCGTCTGTGCGAGGTCGAAGGGGTGAGCGACGTGCGGCGGGTGAGTGGTCGGGCCCACCACCTCATCGTCGATGCGGCCACCAGGCGTTTGGAGGACGTCCGGGACTGCTGCGTGGCGAACTCGGTCGAGATCGAATCGCTACGGGAGGTCCAGCCACCTTTCGACGACGTGTTCGCGACCCTGATGCGGCAGCACGACGGTTCGGACGACGAGGCGGTGGCCGGATGATGCGCAGCCCGATCCGCGCCCTGACCTTCGTTCGCAAGGAGATCCTCGATGTCGTTCGCCAGCCGCTGCTGCTCCTCGCGCTGATCGTCGGTCCGTTCCTCATCCTGGCGATCTTCGGTGTGGGGCTCCGCGAGGTCGATCCTCCGCTTCGCACCGCGCTCGTGGTGGAGGAGGGATCGGAGCTGCGCGAGCAGGTCTACGAGTTCGCAGAAGATGAGCATGAGAGCGGTCGACTGGTCATCGAGGGGATCTCGGACGACCAGGTCGCCGCACGATCCGCGCTTCGCTCTCGCGAACTCGACCTGGTCATCGTCTTCCCCGACGAGGTGTCCGAGACCGTCGAGGAGGGTGAACAGGCCGTCATCCGGCTCTACCACAACCAGATCGACCCGGTCGAGGGCCAGGCGATCAGCCTCTTCGCGAGGACGGCGGTTGCCGAGCTCAACGACCGCATCCTCGAGGACATCGTGGCGGAGTTTCAGGAGGCGGCTCAGGAACGCGGCGTGGACGACGAGCTCCCCTACGTCGACCTCGCCCCGGAGGTGCTCGTCAGCCCCTTCACGGGGGAGACGGAACTGTTGTCAGGCAGCCCGGTGTCGTTGGCCGACTTCTACGCTCCCGCGGTCGTGATCGTGCTGCTACAGCACCTCGCGGTGACCCTGTTGGGACTGTCAGTGGTCCGTGAACGGACGCTCGGTGCGAACGAGCTGTTCCGCGTGTCGCCGCTTCGGACCGGGGAGTACGTCGTCGGAAAGTTCCTGGCGTACCTCGTGCTCGGCGGTGTGGTCGGGGCGGCTCTCCTAGCGCTCCTCGTGTTCGGACTGGGCACGCCGATGCATGGCAGTTGGTTGGCGCTCAGCGCCGTGCTCGGTGTGCTGCTCTTCACGTCCATCGCACTTGGACTCTCGGTCGCCGCCGTGGCGAACTCCGACAGTCAAGCCGTGCAGTACGCGATGCTGGTGCTGCTCGCGACGATCTTCCTGAGCGGGTTCCTGCTCTCCCTCGAACGGTTCATCCCTCTCGCTCGCCCGGTGGCCTGGCTGCTGCCTGCGAGCTACGGCATCCAACTCGTCCGGGACATCATGCTGCGTGGCGGTCCCCTCGACACCACCGTCCTCTTCGGATTGGCTGGCTACGGGATCGTGTTCACCGTGATCGCGGTCCTGCTCGTCCGGTGGAGGATGATGGGGACGCGTCGCGGGGGGTGGTGACCGCGTTGCCATGGTCGGAGAGGAGGTCCTCGATGGCCTCGATGGCGTGGTCGACGACCTCCTCGTGCGACCGAGCGCCCTGGTCGGCGAGCCGCTCGAAGGTGGCGGAACCGAGGCGGGCTACCAGCGCCTCCTGCGCCTCGGTGAGGCGCTCTGCCTCGGTGCCGTAGACCGGTGCCGCCGTATCCGCCCGGCGTTGAGCTCCGTAGAGGCGTGCCGCCGCCTCGTCCGCTTCGAGGCGCACCAACAACGGCACGAGGTTACGGATCGTCGTCCACTGGTGGGTCCAGTCGCCGACCCGGTGCCAGTGCCGGATGATGTCGGGGAAGGCGGTCAGCGCCTCGTGGGGGTTGCGATGGCGGGCGAGGAGCGACGCGCTCGCCACGCGAGCGACCGCCTCGAGGAAGCGTGAGCGGACCGGAGCGGCCAAGGCGATCGCCTCCTCGAGCAGCTCCAACGCGGTCTCGGGATCCTCGTCCCCACAGGCTTCGGCGTGCCCGTAGAGCGCCCAGGCGCGTTGGGTGGGGTTGTCGAGCTGCGCGCCCGCGGCTCGCTGCTCGAGGGCCGCCCGCAGCGCGGCGCTCCGGTCCCCGCCGTAGGCCAGCGCGAGAACCTCGTGCATCTGCATCCAGAGCAGGTGGTAGGCGTCGCCTTCACGCCCCACCACCTCCATGGCTTCGCGGGTGTATCGCCGGCAGTCGTCGAGCCGTCCTTCATGGAGTGCCGTGGTCGCGAGCACGCGTAGGGGGACGAACAAGCCGGTGGACCCCTCAGCGACGGTGACCGCGTGGTTAGCGAGGTCGCGGGCACGCTGCAGCTCGCCGCGGTTGCTCATGCCGTGTGCCGCGATCCCCCAGACCATCGGTTGCAGCGGATGGCCCACTGCCGAGGGGAGTTCCGCGGCCTGCTCAGCCCACGTGAACACCTCGTCACGCAGGCGGAAGCGCGCGTAGACGTAGAGGGCAGCGGCCTGCCGGAGCGTGAGGTCCGCGATGTCGTGCTCCATTGCCCAGCGATGGGCCGCGCGCAGGTTGGCCAACTCGCTCTCCACCCGGACGACGGCCTCAGCCTCCTTCGGACCGCGGATCTCGACGTCGGCCTGCTCGGCGAGTTCGACGAACCAGGTCGCGTGGCGCTGCCGCAAGGCCTGGAGGTCCTCGCGTTCGGCGAGCCGTTCGCCGGCGTACTGGCGGAGCGTCTCCAGCATGTGGTAGCGCGAGGGGACCACGCTGCGGTCCACGCCCACCATCGAGTAGCTGACGAGACGGGTCAACAGCCCGGCGATACGATCCGCCTCCAGGTCATCATCCGCGCACACGCCCTCCGCTGCGGCGAGGGTGAAGCCCCCGGAGAACACCGCCAGACGCTCGAACAACCGCTGCTCCGGGGGATCGAGGAGCTGGTAGGACCACTCGACGACCGCGGAGAGGCTGCGATGGCGAGGGTCGGTCCGTCGTCCGTGGGTGAGCAGCCGGAAGCGGTGACTGAGGCGTCGAGCGATCTCGGAGGTCTCCAGGGCCGGAACGAGCGCGGCGGCGAGTTCGATCGCCAGCGGAAGCCCGTCGAGCTGCCGACAGATGTCCGCGATCGCCGTTGCGGTGTCATCGTCGATCACGAAGTCGGCTCGGTGAGCCATCGCCCGGTCGGAGAACAGCTGTGTCGAGGGGGCATCGACCTCGTCTCCTCGGTGTCCTGAAGGCAGCGGCAGGGGGGGAACGACCCACACCTGCTCACCGGCGACCGCGAGGGGTTCCCGGCTCGTCGCCAGGACGGTGACGGTTGGGCTGTTGGCCAGCAATCGTTCGACCAGTCGTGCGGTTGGCCCGACCAGATGCTCGCAGTTGTCGAGCACGAGGAGGAGGCGTTTGCCCGTTACGCCCCTGACGATGCTGTCGGCGATGCTGTGGTTAGCCTGCTGGTGGACGTCGAGGGCGGTAGCGATGGCGTGGTCGACGGCGTCGGGGTCCACCGGTGCGAGTTCGCACCACCACACGCCGTCGGGGTAGTGGGGGGAGGACGCGGTCGCCGCTTCGAGCGCGAGGCGGGTCTTGCCAACACCACCCACCCCGGTGAGCGTCACGAGGTGGCCGCGCTCGAGGAGGCGGCTGACGGCACCGGACTCGTGCTCGCGACCGATGAAGCTCGTGATCGCGCGCGGGAGGTTGCCGCGTACCTCGGTGGAGGCCGGGCCAGGGTCGTGTTGCGCCGTGTCCGGTGCGGGGGTCGAACCCCGTCGCAGGATCTCGGTCTGGCGTTGCTGCAACACCGCAGAGGGTTCGAGACCGAGCTCGTCGGCCAGCTTCTTACGCAGCCGGTGGAACACCTCGAGGGCCTCGCTCGGGCGACCGGCCCGGTCGAGGGCGGTCATGAGATGCAGGTGCGGCCGTTCGCGGAGGGGGTTGGCGGTGGTGAACGCCTCGAGGTCCGGGATGAGGCCCGGATCGTCTATCGCGAGACGCGCAGCGAACGTCTCCTCGATCGCAGCGGATCGGAGCTCCTCGAGTCGAACCGCTTCTGCCTGC
>SKNK01000381.1 GCA_007120565.1 Nitriliruptoraceae bacterium
ATCGTCGATGACCGCGAGGGTGAGGGCGGCCCCGGCGCCGCACGCGCGGAACCGGGGACGTCCGGCGATGCGGTGCGGATGTACCTGAACGAGATCGGTCGGGTCGATCTGCTCTCCGCCGAGGAGGAGGTCAACCTCGCCAAGCGGGTCGATGCCGGGACCGCTGCGGCGCAGATCCTCGACTCGATGCTCGAATTGACGCCTCAGGTACGGGCGCGGCTCCGCCGGGTCGAGCGGGTGGGCGATAACGCCCGCGCGGCGCTGACCGAGGCCAACCTGCGCCTGGTCGTCTCGATCGCCAAGCGCTACGTCGGTCGCGGACTGTTGTTCCCTGACCTGATCCAGGAGGGCAACCTCGGCCTGATGCGCGCCGTCGAGAAGTTCGACTACACCCGCGGCTACAAGTTCTCGACCTACGCCACCTGGTGGATCCGGCAGATGATCAGCCGGTCGATCGCCGATCAGTCGCGCACGATCCGCATCCCCGTGCACCTGGTCGAGACCATGAACAAGATCAAGCGGGTGGAACGCTCGCTCGTCCAGAAGCTCGGCCGCGAGCCGACCATGGAGGAGGTCGCACACGCGGTCGAACTCCCCGTCGAGCGACTCGAGGAGTTCCGACGATTGGGCGTCGACCCCGCGTCCCTCGACGCTCCGGTCGGTGAAGAGGGCGATGGGTCGATGGGGGAACTGATCGAGGATGCCAACGCGACCGTGCCCGTCGAAGCCGCGTCCTACCTGCTGTTGCAGCAGCACCTCGCGGACGTGCTCGATGAACTCAACCCGCGAGAGCGCAACGTCATCGAGCGTCGCTTCGGTCTGCATGATGCCCAGCCGCACACGCTCGAACAGGTGGGGGCGGAGATGGGGCTGACGCGCGAACGCATCCGGCAGATCGAGGCGAAGGCGCTCGCCAAACTCCGCCATCCGAGCCACGCGGATGCGTTGGAGGGCTACCTGCGCGGGTGAACGTCCGCGGCAAGCCACGCGCGACGCCCTCCGCCCCGTAGGGTCACGGTCCCGGCCAACACGTCCGGGACCTGCGAGCCGACGTTGGGCCCCTTCGGCCCTGGTCAGAGCGTTGGCTGGTGAGCAGGGTGCCGCTGTCCGTCGAGCGCCGTGGAGGCCTGCATGCGCACCATCATCGAACCCTTCCGGGTCAAGAGCGTCGAGCCCATCCGTCAGACCACGCGCGAGCAGCGGGAGCATGCCCTCGGCGAGGCAGGCTGGAACCTGTTCGGGTTGTCGTCGGACGACGTGCTCATCGTTCTGTTGACCGACTCGGGCACCGGAGCGATGTCGAGCGAGCAGTGGGCCGCACTGATGCGTGGTGACGAGTCGTACGCAGGTGCCCGATCCTTCCACCGGTTCGAGTCGGTCGTGAAGGACCTGACAGGGTTCGAGTACGTGATCCCCACCCACCAGGGCCGCGCCGCCGAACGCATCCTGTTCTCCGAGTTGGTGCGCGACGGGCACGTCGTGCCGAACAACACCCACTTCGACACGACCCGAGCCAACGTCGAGTACCAGGGTGGTGAAGCTCGTGACCTGATCATGCCCGAACACCGGGACCTGCATGTCGAGGCGCCCTTCAAGGGCGACCTGGACATCGAGGCCCTCGAAGCGACGATCGCGGAGTTCGGTGCGGAGCAGGTGCCACTCGTCACCGTGACCGTGACCGACAACTCCGGCGGTGGGCAGCCTGTTTCGTTGGCCAACCTGCGAGCGGTCCGCGAGGTCTGTGACCGGCACGGCCTCCCCTTCTTCCTGGACGCGGCGCGGTTTGCCGAGAACGCGTGGTTCATCGTCCAACGTGAGCCAGGTCAGGGCGATCGTCACCCGCGGGACGTTGCCCGCGAGATGTTCCGGATGGCCGACGGCTGTTGGATCAGCCTCAAGAAGGATGGGCTCGCGAACATCGGGGGGGTCCTGGCGATGAACGACCCCGACCTGGCCGAACGCTGTCGCGCCACCCTGATCCTCACGGAGGGCTTCCCGACCTACGGCGGCCTGGCCGGCCGCGACCTCGAGGCCCTGGCCCAAGGGCTGGTCGAGGTGACCGAACCCGACTACCTCGCCTACCGGGTACGGACCGCCGAGTACCTGGCGGAGTTGGCGTGGAACGCCGGGGTGCCGACGGTGCGACCGCCCGGCGGGCATGCGGTCTACCTCGACGCCAAGGGGCTGCTCCCGCACATCCCGCCCCATGAGCTTCCCGCTCAGGCGCTGGCGTGCGAGCTCTACCTCACGGGCGGTGTCCGCGGTGTGGAGATCGGCACGCTGATGTTCGGACGGCCGCAGCCCGACGGTGCTCCGGACACGCCCTCGCGCCACGAGCTGGTCCGTCTGGCACTACCTCGACGTACCTACACCCAGAGCCACATCGACTACGTCGGCGAGGTGATCGAGGACGTCGCGCTCCGTGCCGAACAGCTGCGGGGCCTGCGCATCGTCTCCCAGCCACGGTTCCTGCGGCACTTCACGGCCCAGTTGGAACCCTTGACGGACGGTTCGGCCAGCTGAGGGCCGAGGGTCGCAGGTCCCCCACTCCGGGTCCCTGGGACCCTGGTCCCTGGCGCCGGGTTCCTGCACCGTTGTGGTGAGCAGGTGTCACCGAGCGGAGGGGCTATGGAGGTCGGCTCTGGGCCGGTGCCAGGTCGGGACCCGCGTGCGGTCGATGCCTTCGCGCCGCGAGAGGTCGCGCAGCGGGTCCAACTGGCCGGGGTGGAGGACGCCAACCGCCCCCTCCTACAGATGTTCGCCCTCGCGGTCGTCGGTGGAGCGATGCTCGGCCTGGCTGCAGCGGCGTCGACCGCGGTCCTGACCGGTGCCTCGTCGACAGCCCTGATGCCCCGTGTCGTTGCGGGCCTGGTCTTCGGTGTCGGGCTGGCGATGGTGATGACCGGCGGGGGAGAGCTCTTCACGTCGAACAACCTCATCGCGATGGGCTGGGCTTCCCGTCAGGTGCGCTCGAGCCAACTGCTCGTGAACTGGTGCGTGGTCCTCGTCGGCAACGCGATCGGTGCGGCCAGCATCGCGGTCATGTTGGTGATCGGCGGTGCCTACAACGGCGCTGACGGACGCTTCGGTGTGCGTGCCCTTGAGGTCGCGATCGCGAAGTCGGATCGAGGGTTCGAACAGCACGTCGCGCTCGGGATCCTGGGCAACACGCTCGTGTGTCTGGCGGTGTGGCTGTGCTTCAGCGCGAGGTCCACCACCGATCGCATGCTCGCCTGCATCCTGCCGATGACCCTGCTGGTGGTCCTGAACGTCGACCACATCGTCGCCAACCTCCACTACAAGACCGCCGGGCTGCTGCTCATGCTGGACCCGCGGTTCGCCGAGGTGCGCGACGCGAGTCCCCTGCCGCTCGGGGACATCCTCACGAGCCTGGCCGGTGTCACCTTGGGCAACATCATCGGGGGCACGGTCCTGGTCGCTGCCGTGTACTGGTTCGTCTACCTGTATCCCACTAAGGAGCGCCGAGACCGACCTTAGGTGTCACACCCCCGTCGTAGGGTCGAGCCATGGATGAGTTGAACCGCACCCATCAGGAAGGCCCCGGCACCGGAACGGATCGGTCCGAGGCCCAACCGGCGTTGCCCTTCGAGCTGCCGCTCGAGGCGCCGCTGCCCTTCGACGACGAGGCTGATCGGCCGGTCGACCTGGCACTCACCGCCCGAGCACGGCGCGCCGTGGCACCTGCGGACACGCCCGCTCTGCGGTTGGTGACCGGGACCCCAGAGACGGGCACGTCCCTGCCGAGACCGGCATCCTCGGAGCGAGACGCCGCGGCGTTCGATGCCCCAACGGCCGGTTCGGGTTCGCTCGGAGTGCGGACCGATGAGGACCCATCGGACACCCGGCCATCCCGAGCACGGGCCCTTCGGCGCGCAGGCCGCACGCCGTCGCGGATCGCGCAGCAGTTGGGGGTGGATGAACTGCTGGTCCGGGCCTGGGTCGCCGACGTCGCACCTCGGCGTGACCGTCGGCGGAGTGGCGGCGCCACGGGCGAAGACCGGACGATGGCCCACGCAGCCGCGACTGCGGCGCCACACGTATCCGTCCAGCCCGGGCAGCCAGAAGGTTCCCGCGCCGAGGTCGTCGACGACCACCGAACCGCCTTCGAGCTCGCGCGCGCCACGGCTCGAGAGGAGGCACGTCGCGAGCGTCTTCGTGACCCGGACTTCGCGGGTGGGATCGGGTTGCTCGCGGGGATCGCGGAGGTCGATCCCCATGCGGTGACCATCACCTCGGTCGACGCGGACGTCAGCGTGACGGCGTTGCGCTGGATCCGTCGGCAACTCGCGATCGCTCCCGAGCGCGTCCGGGTCGTGCTGCGGATCGGCCCACGGGTCGCCGGCGACCTGGCTGCACACCGATGGGCGAAGGTGCTCGAGGTTCCCAGAGAACGTGTTGCGGTCGCTTCCTGGCGCCACGCTCCCACCGATGATGCTGAGCAGGTGCTGTTGCGTATCGCTGATCCGACGGCGGCCGCGACGATCGCAGGATGGCGAGACGCGCTCTTGGCGCCGCCGGGTGATGACCCGGCCGACGTGGCCTTCTGAACCTCCAGGCGGCCTGACTCGTTGGATGGCGGGGGCCGGCCACTAAGCTCCTGGCATGTTCGCTATCACCGCATCCGCCGCCCGTCCCGACGATCCACTCGCCGCGCTGACCCTCGGCGAGCATCCGGATCCCGACCCTGCCGAAGGGTGGGAGCTGGTCGACGTCCGCACGGCGTCGCTCAACCATCACGACATCTGGACCTTGCGTGGCGTCGGGATCGCCGAGGACCGGTTGCCCGTCGTGCTCGGGTGTGACGCTGCCGGGACCACCGCCGATGGCCGCGAGGTCGTGGTGCACGCGGTGATCAGTGACCTCCAGGGCGGGGACGAGACGCTCAGTTCGGGGTTCTCGATCCTGTCCGAGGTGCACGACGGAACCTTCGCCGATCGGGTCGCCGTGCCCTCACGCAACCTGGTCGAGAAGCCCGCGAGCCTCAGCTTCGAGGAAGCCGGGTGTCTCTCCACCGCCTGGTTGACGGCCTACCGGATGTTGTTCACGCGAGGTGACCTTCGACCAGGACAGCGGGTGTTGATCCAAGGGGCAGGGGGCGGGGTCGCGACCGCGGCGCTCCTGCTCGCCCGCGGCGCGGGGTTGCACGTGACGGTCACCAGCCGGGATGAGGCCAAGCTCGAGCGAGCCCTCGAGCTAGGAGCCAACGTCGCCGTCGCCTCCGGGGAACGCCTGCCTGCGCGTGTCGACGCGGTCATCGAGACGGTGGGGGAGGCCACGTGGGCGCACTCGCTCAAGGCGCTGGAGCCAGGGGGAGTGGTCGTCGTCGCCGGCGCCACGTCCGGCCCGAACCCTCCCGCCGACCTCGCTCGGGTGTTCTTCCGTCAGCTGCAGGTCGTCGGTTCGACCATGGGGACCCGCGACGAGCTCGAACGCCTCGTCCGGTTCCTCGACGTCACCGGAACGCGTCCGCTGATCGACGAGACCTTCGCGTTCGAGGACGCCCCGCGAGCCTTCCAGCGCATGCTCGACGGCGAGGTGTTCGGCAAGCTGGTGCTACGCCGCTGACCGTCTCGCGCGCCGAACCTCGCGACCTGGCCGACGGGTGTGGCTCGCGTGCCCTAGGCGTTGCGGCGTGCGGCCAGTGGTGAGCTCCGGGGGCGGGGCTCGAACCCGCGACAACTCGATTAACAGTCGAGTGCTCTGCCAGCTGAGCTACCCCGGAACGAGGCCGCCGCACGGGTACCGGGCGGCGGCCGAAGGAGTGTAGCAACGCCCTCACCGGTCAACGAACGCGTCGAGGTGTGGTGGCTCGCCTCGTGCACGACGAAGTTGGCTTCGCGGCGCGCTACCGGCGACGCTGCGCGTCTCCACGCGTTAGCCTGCAAGGTGACGAAAGGTGCGCTGATGCGCAAGGATCTGGTGATCATCCCCGACGACCAGCCGGGGGTCCTCGCGAGGCTCGGTACGACCCTCGGAGCCGCCGGTATCAACATCGAGGCGATCAGTGCCTTCACCGGCCAGGGCAAGGGCATCGTCCACCTGTTGGTCGACAAGGCCGACGAGGCTCTCGAAGTGCTGACGGAAGCCGGTGTCGAGGTGAGCGCCGCGCGACGCGTTGCGGTCAAGGCGTTGCCCAACGAGCCAGGTGCGCTCGGTGATGCCTGTGCGAAGCTCGCCGAGGCCGAGATCAACATCGAGCAGGCCTACATCGCCGCAGAGAGCAAGCTCGTGGTCGTCTGCGACGATGTCGACGCTGCCAAGCGGGTGCTCGAGATCACCGACTAGCCGTCTCACGGGTCTTGCGACGACGCAACGGACGACTCAGCGGTCGAGTCGCGTCTGCTTGAACTCGTGCAGCGTCGGCGAGCCCTCCACCAGATCGAGGACCTGCTCGATGGTGCTACGAGCGTGGCTGGCATCGTTCTCCGGGCGGTCCATGAGCCGCACGAAGACGCCGCGGCCGCCTGCGATGAAGGTCGGCACACCCCAGACGTCGTAGTTGTCGACCCCGGCGCGGTGCTCCTCGGCGAGCACCTTGAGCGGGCGACGATCGTCGATCAGGGCGAAGACCTCATCGGCATCGACACCGACCTCGGTCAGCATCTCGCGCAGGACCGTCGCGTCCTTGATGTCCTTGCCCTCGTCGTGGCGTGTCGCGAACAGTGCCAGGTGGACGTCGAGGAAGTGCTCCGGCAGGTGATCGCGCACCGCCAGCCCGACCTGGAAGGCCAGGATGCCTGAGCCCTCTTCCGGCTGATCGCGGTCCCAGTAGGCCACCTCGCCCTCGTCCAGGTGTCCCTGTGACAGGCTGTACGGAACGAAGCGCACATCCCAGTCCGCGCCGTCCTTGAGGGCGGTCACGACGTGTTCGTGCGCGTTGCGCGCGAACGGGCACAGGTAGTCGAAGGTCAGGCCGAAGCTGCGGGGCACGGAGGGCTCCTCGGGTGGGGTAGAGATCGTGGGGCTAGGTGTCGTGCGTTGGGCGACGTCCGTGAGGCGGACCTCGCCGTTGGGTGGACAACGCTGCCAGGGCCGGGACTGTTCCCGCACCGCCCGGCTAGGACGCTCATCGCACGGGCTCGGGGATCACGCGTCGCCCCCGAGTCGCTCGGCTAGGGCGTGAGGCAGCGGATCACGTTGGAGAGTTCGTCGCCGCAGGCGGTCTGGACCGCTCGCAAGGTCAAAGCGAAGGCGAAGAACGACCCCCAGGCGAGGCCAACGTACTCCCGGGTCTCGCGACGGATCGCGGCCAACCGGCCACCGATCACGCCGATCAGCGGGAACAGGGACCCGTAGAGGTAGTGCAGCCAGACCAGCGGGTCGGCGCTCACGACCCGTCGCCCGATCAGCAGCAGCACGATCCCGAACACGGTCTGCAGCACGAGCAGGTTCTCGGTCCAGTGCTGGACCGCCCACATGGCCATCGGCGTCTCGGTGCGCCGCATCACCCGCAGGATGATGCCCCAGAGCATGATCGCGAGGAAGAGCAGGACGAGCACCGTGCCGAGGTAGCGATGGAGGAGGGTCACCGCGGATCGTGCTCCGGGTCGCCGGGCGTGGACGACCGCATGATGGCACAGGCTCACAGGTTCGGATGAACCGGCGATGGTCTGCCGGCAACGTGTGATCGCTCGGTGCTCGCGGCGGGTCGTCGCTAGCGGGCGGGGTCGGTGGGGGGAGGTTCGTCTCCAGGGTCATCGCTGGCCGGGAGGTCGCCGCCCAGATCCTCATCCGCAAGCTCTTCTGGAGTGGCTCCGGGATCGTCGGAAGGGTCGTCGAGCCCTCCGAGGTCCTCGCCGAGTCCTGTCAGCCCTCCGGTGAGGCTCGTCAATGCCTCCGCGGCTCCCCTGGCGGAAACGTCCCCGCTGGGCGAAGGCCCGTCGCCTGGGGCGAACTGGTCGACGAACCGGAGGAGCTCGATCGGGACCGGGAAGACCAACGTGGAGTTCTTCTCGGAGGTCACGTCGGTCAAGGTGGACAGCAGACGCAGCTGCATGGCACCCGGTGCGGTCGCCATCACCTGGGCAGCTTCAGACAGGCGCTTCGCGGCGTTGAACTCACCCTCCGCATGGATGACCTTCGCGCGTCGATCGCGCTCCGCTTCGGCTTGACGTGCCATCGCGCGCCGCATGGTCTCGGGGAGTTCGACGTCCTTGACCTCGACGAGAGTGACCTTGACGCCCCACTCATCGGTGATGCCGTCGATGATCTCCTGGAGCGTGGCGTTGATGGCGTCACGGTTGATCAGCAGCTCATCGAGCTCCACCCCTCCGATCACCGACCGC
>SKNK01000085.1 GCA_007120565.1 Nitriliruptoraceae bacterium
GTCTGTGCGCCGTACAACCCGTCGTCGTAGCCTGCGTCGAAGCCCAGGCGGCTCAGGCGTCGCTGCAGATCGCGGACGTCGTCTCCGTGGAGCAGTGGACGGGTGACGTACAGCATCCGGTCACCGAGTCGGTAGGACGCGGCGACCAGTGATCGCCAGGTGTCCTCGCCGACGATGCCATCCGAGGTCAGCCCGCGATCCTGTTGGAAGGCGCGCACGGCCGCTTCGGTGCCGGGACCGAAGACCCCGGCGTCATCATCGCAGGGCAGACCGAGGTCCGCGAGACGACGTTGTACGTCCTCCACCGCGTGACCGACCTGGCCGATCCGGATCAGTTCCACACGGCGAGCCTAGTGGTCGCCTCGCGGACGTTCGCCCGGCGAACCGGCCGAACGGGATGGGCCATCGGGACCGTCGACGGTGCGCTCCCAGTGCCCGTTGGCGCGCCGGAATCCCATCTTCTCGAGGTAGCGGCGGTGCGCGTCGGTCTCCGCGAGACTGGACACCCGCTCGATGCCGAGGTAGTGCAGGGTCCCGGAGTGGCCGAACAGCAGCTCGCCCGCGGTGAAGTCGCGGTGTTCGGCGATGACGTAGTCGAGGTGCAACACGACATGGTCACCGTGGCGTTCGCCCACGACCACCCCAACCGGGACCGCATCGTGCAGGATCATCCAGACGAGGTGGTGGTGCTCGATCGCGGTGAAGCTCGGTTGGAACCGGCGCATGTCATCGACGTGCTGGGTCACGAACCGGTGCAGGATCGGCGAGTCCGTTGGGACCGCGACCACCTCGAAGTAGCCCTGGCGTGCGCGTGAGCGCAGCATGTTCGCGAGGTAGTAGACGTTGATGGCGATGATGGCGGCGTTCGCCACGATCACCGGCCAGGAGCCGATCAGCACGCCGTAGACCGTGAACACCGTGGCGCCGACCAGGTTGATGATCCGCAGCCGCAGGACCGACGCCATGACCAGGCTCAGCACGATGAGCGCGCTCGCGAGGTACCCGACGAGCTCTACGGGGCTGAAGGCGTCCACGGGGTGCTCCCTGCTGGTCGGCCGGCGGCAACAGCATCGCCCCCCGAACGCGAGGTTCGGGGGGCGGCGTTGACCGGGGTATTCAGCCGGTGTAGTCGGCGAGGTCGGCGAGGAGGGCAGCCTTGCCCTTGGCGCCGACGATGCGCTTGTCGGCCTGACCACCCTTGAACACCAGCAGGGTCGGGATCGACATCACGCCGTACTCGCGTGCGGTGTTGGGGTTGTCGTCGACGTTGAGCTTGAGCACCTTCAGGGAGTCACCGTGCTCCGTTGCGATCTCATCGACGATCGGGCTGACCATCCGGCATGGTCCGCACCACTCGGCCCAGAAGTCGACGAGTACGGGCTTGTCGGACTCCAGGACCTCGGTGGCCCAGGCAGCGTCGGTGACGGGGGTGGCACCCATGAGGGACTCCTCGTGTGGTTGGGGTGTGGTTGAGGTGGAGCGGGAAGTGTGAGCTTGGGTCCGCTGCTGCGGGCAACGGTGCGTCGGGTGGAGCTATTCCCGAGCGCCAGGGTGTCAGCCGATGCCTTCGGACGCGAGCCAGCGTTCGGCGTCGATCGCGGCCCGGCAGCCGGTCCCGGCGGCGGTGACCGCCTGCCGGTAGTTGTGGTCCATCACGTCGCCGCAGGCGAACACGCCAGGGACGTTGGTGTGGGTGGAAGGTTCGTCGACGATGAGGTAGCCCTCGTCGTCGGTGTCCAGCGTGCCATCGAACAGCCACGTGTTGGGGATGTGACCGATCGCGAGGAACAACCCGTCGGCCGGGAGGTCGCTTACCTCGCCGGTCTGGGTGTCCTTGAGGGTGAGCGAGGTGACGACGCCGTCTGCGCCGTTGACCTCGATCGGGATGGCGTTCCAGACGAACTCGATCTTGTCGTTGGCGAGCGCACGATCCTGCATGATCTGTGAGGCGCGAAGGGCATCACGACGGTGCACCACGGTGACCTTGGAGGCGAACTTGGTGAGGAACATCGCCTCCTCCATGGCGGAGTCACCCCCACCGACGACCACCACATGCTTATCCCGGAAGAAGAACCCGTCGCAGGTGGCGCACGCTGAGACACCGGCTCCCCACAGCTCGTCCTCACCTGGGATCTCGAGCCGTCGGGGCTTGGCGCCGGTGGCCACGATCAGGGCGTTGGTCTCGATCGTGGATCCCGAGGCGGTCTCCAGGGTGAACGGCCGCTGATCGAGGTTGGCCTTGACCACGTCCTCGGTCACGAACCGTGTGCCGAACCGTTCGGCCTGTGCGCGCATCTGCAGGATCAGTTCCGGTCCCATGATCCCGTCGGCGAACCCGGGGTAGTTCTCCACCTCGGTCGTGAGCGTGAGCTGTCCACCGGTCGGTCCACCCTCGACGACCCCCTCGACGAGCAACGGCTCGAGGTTCGCGCGGGCGGCGTAGACCGCAGCGGTCAATCCGGCGGGGCCGGAGCCGATGATCACGACCTGCTGGGGGCTTTCCGTGGCAGTCATCACGTCCTCAGGGGAGTTCGGGTCCAGATGGGCGGCAGAGAGATGCGGCAGATGGCCGCTCGCACCTAGCGTAACCAGGGGTCGGCTCGAGGTATTCCCACCTCAACGCTGCGCGAAGTAGCGCACCTCGCAGGTGTCGCGTGACAGGATCCACAGCTCCCGTCGGGAGAAGGTGTCGGTGCCAGGGTCCCTGGTCACCAGGCCGTAGGCCACGACGGGTTCGCCGTCACGGCTGGCGAGTTCGGCGTAGACCGGCACCGCAGCCGGACTGTCCTCCAGCAGGACGTTCAGGCAGCGGGTGACATCGGCCAGATCGTCGGCGCTCACGTCGCCGGTCACGTCCAGGCGGTGGTCGTCGAGTCGTCGCTCGGCATCGAGGTCGTCCGCGCTATCGGCATCGGGGGCGTCGCCTTCGTCGGACTCCTCGAAGGCCTCGTCCTCTGCCGTGGGTGGCAGGACACCGAAGACGTCGAGGTAGTCGGCGCGAACACGGTCGGCGTCCGCGGCGTCGAGCGAGGCCTCCGCCAGATCCAGCGGCGCATCCTCGTCGACGAGCATGGCGGCGGTGTCGTCGTCGAGTTCTCGATCGGTCGAGATCACCTGAGGGCCGCTCGGCCCGACTGCCTCGGCAGGGATCTCAGCATCGTCGGCGAACTCGTCGACGTCGGACTCGGCCCCGAAGGTCTGCAGCGTCCCGTCGGCGGTCGGTTGATCGTCCTGGGACAGGATCTGGCTGAGGACGAGGCCTCCCCCTGCGACCAGCACCAGGGCCGCGGCGACGCCCGAGGCAGCGAGCACCCACCGCGGAGGCTCACGCCGGGCTCGCCGCGCAGCCAGTTCGTCAGGTGGGGGGTGCTCGGACGCTGGGGACTCGCCCGCCGCTAGGGCGGTCTCGCGCGTGGTCTCGTCGGAAGCGAAGATCGAGGCGAGCTCCTCCGAGAGTCGTGCATCGAGTCGTGCATCGAACCCTGCGGATGGCGCGGGGCTATCGAGGTGGCTCAGCGAGGCGTCGGCCCGTCGGATCGCCTCGAGTTGTGCGCGCAGCGCAGGGTCGCGGACGAGTTGCGCCTCGAGGGCGGCTTGCTCGTCCGCGTCCAGCTCACCAGCCAGGTAGTCGGCTAGTCGCTCGGCGTGCTCCACGTGCAGCTCCCCGTTGGGGTCGTGAGGGGTCGGGTCAGGAACGGCCGTCTGCGGCCGCGTTGTCGGTGAGGTGCAGGTCGGTGCGGTCGGAAGGACTCCGCGGGACGTCTCCCCGGTGGGACGTCACCCACCACCTCGAGGTTGCCTCGGCCGAGGCGGTGACCGCGTCAGGTCACGGTGTGGGGGGCCCTCGGGGCCGGTTGCTGTCGACGGCGGCTGCGGATCGCGGAGCAGGATCGCTTCCGGCTCCCGGTACGCCGGTTGTGTCGTCGGCCAGCAGTTCACCCAACTGCACGCGGGCGCGGGAGACGCGGCTCTTGACCGTCCCGACAGCCAAGCCCGTGAGCTCCGCAGCCTCGGCGTAGGTGAGCCCGTCGACGGCGACCAGCAGCAGCAGCTGCCGCGAGCGTTCGTCGAGTTGATCGAGGGCGGCGCCGACGGTCGCGGCGGTGGCATGGCTCTCGATCGGGTCGCCCTCGTCCGGCTGATCGTGGATCTCGGCGATGTCGGCGACGGGCGTCGAGGGACGGCGTGCCTCGTACCGGACCCGGTCGGTGCAGACGTTGCGGGCGACCCGGTACAGCCAGGTCGACAGCTTCGCTTCTCCGCGGAAGCTCGCGGCGTTACGTGCGAGCCGCACCAGTGTCTCCTGGACGGCGTCCTCGGCATCCTCGGCGTCGCCGAGAACCCGGACACAGACCGCGAAGAGACGGTGCCGGTAGCGGTGAACCAACGCACGGAACGCCGCTTCGCGGTCGGCACGAGCTACCTCGTCGTCGGCGAACCGGAAGACGAGGTCCTCGTCGCTGGCTCCGCTGCCGGAGCCCTCAGGACTGACCACGGAACTGCACCTCGGAGATCTCGGCGAGGTAGTCCCCGGCGCTGTTCGCGGAGAGCCCCGTGACCCAGACCATCCAGTAGCGCTTGACGGTCGGGTTGAGTGAGAAGGGTTGTCGTTGCTGGATGTCGCTCATGGCGACGCGAGGCTCACCCCAGGAGGTCAGGCCGCCGGACTCCGAGGGGGGTTCGTCGCTGGCGTACAGTTCGACGTCGATGCCGCCGCGAGCCAACTCGAGGATGATCGAGCGGACCTCTCGCGGTTCCCCGAGGTCGAAGACGATCCCGACCCCGGGCTTCTCCCCACCGAAGGTGCGATCGTCGTAGATGTCGGTCGCCCAAGCGGTCTGTGGGTCACCGTCGCTGGCCCGTCCGGCCTGGTCGAGGTTGTCGCCGACGCCCGGGGCTGCGGGGTCGAAGACGGCCGTCTCCTCGATCTCCCACGGAGTGACCTCGGCGGAGCCGCTCGGCGTGTCCTCGCGCAGGGCTTGAGGTGCGAAGTAGGCCACCAGGGCGATGACCAGACCTCCAACCACCGCCGCGAGCACGCGGCGCAGGTACTCGCGGCGTGTCGAGGGGATCGGACCGGAGTACGGCCGCTGGTCGAGCTCGCTCGGCTCGGTCTTGGGGTGCAGTTCCGGACGGATCAGCGTCGAGGTCAGTTCGCTCGGCTTGCTGAGCACCAGCGGGGTGAGTGCCGATGCCATGATGCTGCCGTCGCCGAACCGTGCCTCAGGCTCGCGTTGCGTCGCGCGGCTGACGATGTCGTCGAGGCCGCGAGGGACATCAGCACGCAGCTGGCGAGGGGGAAGCAGGTCGTGGCTCAGGCGCATCGCGGCGGTGGCGGTCGGGGTATCGCCACTGAAGGCTGGCTTGCCGGTCAGGCACTCGTGGAGCACGACACCCAGTGCGTAGATGTCCGCCCGTGCATCGACGACGCGGTCTTCCAGCTGTTCGGGAGCGACGTAGGCCGCGGTCCCAACGACCGTGCCCGGGGTGGTCAACGTCGCATCGGAGCTGGACAGCGCCTTGGCGATCCCGAAGTCGGTGACCTTCACGGTGCCGTCGTCAGCGATCAGGATGTTGGCGGGCTTGATATCGCGGTGGACGAGACCATGGCTGTGCGCCGCGCCGAGCGCGGATGCGACCTGTTCCCCGACGGCCGCGACCACCGCCGGGTCCATCCGCCCGTGCTCGTTCATGACCTCGCGCAAGCTGGGACCGTCGACATGCTCCATCACGAGGTAGACCAGGTCGTCCTCGCGGCCGGTGTCGTAGATGCGGACCGCGTTGGGGTGGCTGAGTTGGGCCGCGCTGCGTGACTCCCGTTCGAAGCGTTCGACCACCGTGGCGTCGTTGGCGTGGTGGGGGTGGAGCAGTTTGATCGCCACGGAGCGTGCGAGGTTGCGGTCGTAGGCGCGCCACACGATCGCAGCACCCCCGGACGCGATGGGCTCCTGCAGTTCGTAGCGATCCGCGAGGTGCGAACGATCGGGCCAGGGTCGCGACCCACCGCCACCGGCGTCAGCGCCGTCATCGGCTCGGTCGTTGCCGGCTTCGTCGTCGCGATCGGCGCGCGATGGGTCGTCGAAGGATGGCCCGTCCATCACGGTCGGCGCATCGCCGTCCGTGAGGCCATCTTCGTCGGGGTGGTGCCCCGTTCGCGATCTGGACATCTGCGGCTACCGAGTCAGTTGGACGCGCCGACTGGTGCGCGCGTGGGTCATGTCTTCGAGGAACCCGATGCGGTGGATAACCAGGGTGGATGCCTGCTTGCTCAGATCGAACACGACCTCGGGTGGTTGTTCGGTCTCGGTAACGTCTACGACGACGACCCCCTGCAACTCCGCCACTTCCCGACCAGCCTCGATGGCATCCTCTGCCTCACGGGAACCACCGTACGCGCTGCGAGCGGCTGCAGCGACCTCACGAGCGTCCTCATCGAGCGACAGGTGGGTCATCGCGATCGAGATGCCCTCGTAGCCGATGAAGCCAAGGACCAGCAGGATGGCGAGCAACTGCACCAGCCATCCACTGACGATCGCGCCGTCTTCCTCTCTCACCGCCACCGCTCTCCTCGCACCCGCCGTTCGGGTCAGTATCGCTGGTCGGAGCGCTCCCGACGACCATCACCGACCTCGTCCTCCGAACCGATCACCGTGAGCGCGGGTGCCGGTCGTCGGCGACGCAGGGCGCCGATCAGTAGCAGCACCACGACCACAGCGCTGATCCCGGCCAGTGCGGGGCCCGAGATCGCGGTTGAGCGCACCGTCAGGGTAGTTCGGTGTAGTTCGAAAGTGCCAGACGGATCGGTCACCGTGACCACCACCGGGAAGGTGCCCGTGGACAGCGCCTCGGTCTCGAAGGGCACGGTGACGCTCGACCCCTCGTTGAGCAGCAGGGTCTCGGAGCGACGACCCTCATGCCAGACCAGTTGGCCCCGAGAGGCGACCTGCATCTGCACGAGGATGGGGTCGCCGTTCGTGCGCTGCAGGGTCACCGGGATCTGCCCGGTGTCGGAGGTCAGCTGCACCGTCGATTCCGACACGGTGACCTCCCCGAAGAAGTCCGCCAACGTCGCGCGGACATCGCCCACCCGTTGGTGAGCGACCCGCTGGGTATCCGAGCGAAGCCAGACCGAGGTGCTGCGTACCAACGCATCCTCGAGGTCCACGAGGGTGCGTCCACCGATCGTGGTCGCATCTTCCGGCAGCATCTCCCGCGCGGCTCGCAGCTCGGCGATCGCCGTCTCGAGCTCCACCTCGAAGGTCGCGGGGAACGGGCCGGCCGACGGCTCCGCCAGGTCGAGCGGTGCGTTCGAGCGACGCCCTGCCGTGACCGTCGAGTTGATGTCGCGTAGCTCCAACCACGGCGCGTTGGACAGGCGGTCGATCAACAGCGAGCCGCCCTCGATGCCAGGGTCCCAATCCTGTTCGGGGAGCAGGAGCAAGCTGCGGCCGCTGACGGCAGGACGTTCGAGGTAGAGCATCGCGGTCTCGGCGATCAGCCGCTGCAAGCCGACCTGCGGACCCGCTCGGTGTGAGGGGTCGGAGACCAGCTCGCTCAAGACCGGGTCCGAAACGAGTGCCGACAGGTTGCGTCCGGCCGGCGACCGCAACGTCTGGATCTCCCCAGAGGGGAGTGAACTTCCCTGCCCGATCGGAGGGATCGTCGCCTCGTACGGCACCAGCAGTTGGTCGCCGGGGAGCAGGTCGAGCACCGGAGGGAGCACACCATCGGTCAGCAGGTGGGTCGCCCCGTCGGGTGCACGTCCGAGCTCGATCTGCATCCGCAACCTGCCAGCCGCCGCGACGTCGCTGGCAAGATCCCTTGCCCCTCGATCCTCCGTCGCGTGCAGCGCCGAGAGGTCCGCGCCGGCGTAGGTCTTCGCCACCGGCGGGTAGGGGAGGTCTCCTGCGGCGGCACGTAGGCGGCGAAGCTGATCGTTGGCTCGGCGGGCGTCTGAAGCCTCCGGGGTCACCGCTCGGCGTTCTTGGGCCGGTTGGTCGACCGATTCGATGACGGTGAACCCGTCCGCTCGGTCGCGCAGATCCTCGAGCAGGTGAGGGGCGGGTGCCAGGACCACGGGAGCAGAGGGATGACGCTCGAGGACCCGCAGCAGGTTGTCCAAGCGAGCCCCGTCGTGGATCGAAGCATCGGCTCCCAGGGGGTAGGTGCCTTCGACCGATCGCCAGGGTGCCTCGTCGAGCGGCCACACCAGGACCGAGTTGATGGGCTCGGTCGGGGGGTCGTCGAGCCAGACGATCGCGGTCATCACCTCGTCGAGCACCTCGGTTCCCCGGA
>SKNK01000491.1 GCA_007120565.1 Nitriliruptoraceae bacterium
CAACATCGAGGAAGCCGCCCGCGCCGACGAACTGTTCGTCCTGCTGATGGGCAACGCGACCGACCCCCGCCGCGAGTGGATCGTCAACCGCGCCCACTTCGCGGAGAACGTGGACGTGTGACGCCGGTCGTCAGCAACCGCTGACCTCGTCGATCGTGACGGTCCGCCGCTCCTCGACCGCCTTCCCGGCCGCGAGCGCGAGGACGAGCGCCGCACGACCGTCCGCGCCGCTCACCGATGGTGGCGTCGCATCCGACACCATCTGCGCGAACGCTTCCCACTCCCGGCGGTAGCTCGCGAGGTAGCGCTCCAGATAGAACCATGGCAACGGCGCGCCTCGTGAGCCGTCGACGGTGCGGATCACCGCACCGTGTTCAGGCTGGTTGTCGCTGAGCGCCATGCCTGCTGCACCGAACACCTCGACCCGCTGGTCGTAGCCGTACACGGCCCGGCGGCTGTTGTCGATCACGGTGAGACACCCGCTGGCGTGCCGCAACAGCAACGTGACGGTGTCCCGATCCCCGATGTCACCGATCTGCGGATCGACCCGCACCGCCCCCATCGCGGACACCTCGGTGACCTCCTCACCGGTGACGAACCGCGCCATGTCGAAGTCATGGATCGTCTGATCGCGGAACACGCCACCGGAGCTCCGCAGGTACTCGATGTCCGGGGGTGCGGGATCGCGGCTGGAGATGCGCACCAGCTCGGGCGCACCCACCCCGCCGGATCCGACCGCAGCGCGGACCGCAGCGTGCCCAGGGTCGAACCGCCGGTTGAAACCGACCTGGAGGGGGACCTCGGCGGACTCGGCTGCCTCCAGCGCGCGATCGGTCTCGGCGAGATCGAGGGAGATCGGCTTCTCGCACAGGGTGGCCTTGCCAGCTCCGGCGGCGGCCTCGATCAGTTCGACGTGGGTCGGTGTCGGGGTGCAGATCGCCACCGCGTCGACATCATCGCGTGCGATGGCATCGGCGGGATCCGATGACCCCGCGACCTGCCACCGCGAGGTGACCTCGTCGAGAGCGGCCGGGATCGGATCGACCACGAAGGCCAGCTGCGCACCAGGGATCTCGCGTGCCAGCAGATCGGCGTGCAACCGGCCGATGCGGCCGAGTCCGATCACGGCGATGCGGACGGGGTCCATGCGTTCGCTCCTCTCGAGCGTGCCCGACACGCCCAGCGGACATCCGGGCACCGGTCGCGGGGTTGGGTCGGTGCTCCACCGACGTGCATCGTCGGTGGGTGGGGCCCTCAGGCCCCGTCGGTGGTCGATGCCAAGGTCCGTCGCAGATGCTCCATGTTCCATCGAACGTCGTCGACCGGGCCGCTTCCCACCGGTGGCGCTGCACCGGTCAGCGCGACGTCCTGCTCGAGCACGTACCAGCCGTCGAAGCCGGCGGCTTCGAGGACCTCGACGGTCCGGTCCACCTCGGCGACTCCCTCTCCGAGCCGGACGAACAGCCCCTGCTGCACCGCTTCGACGAGGCTGAGCTCACCGGCGTTGAACCGATCGGCGACACCGGCGTCCACGTCCTTGAGGTGGGCGTGCCGGACCCTCGGCCCCGCATCCACGGCGAAACGCACCGGATCGGTCCCCCCGATCACCAGATGGCCGGAGTCCAGGCAGAAGTCGACCTCGCTCTCCTCCAGCACCCGCCTCACCTCGACCTCACGCTCGACCAACGTGCCGACGTGGGGATGCAGGACATGGACCAGACCGTGGTCGTCCACGATCCGGGTGAGTTGCGCCAGACCGTCGAGGAGCTCTCGCCAACCCGACACATCGAGTTCGATCGGCGGCGACCAGTCGGGGTCGACGACGACGGTCGAGACGAACAGTTCGGCCCCGCCGTCACGGAGCCGATCGGCGGTCGCCGCGGCCTCCTGCAGGCTCCTGCTCCGCAGCGCAGGATCGTGCAGCACCACCGGCACGAAACCCCCGATGAGCTGCAGCTCGTGACGCCCGAGCAGCTCGCGCAACGCTGCAGGGTCCTCTGGCAAATAGCCGATCGCCCCCAGCTCCGTCGCCTGGAGCCCCAGCTCAGCCATCTCCTGGAGCACCCGCTCGCGAGGCAGCTCGAGCCCCCAGCCGGGGACCTCGCACACCCCCCAGCTGATCGGTGCACCGGCGACCCGTTGTTCGAACGGTCGTCCTACCACAGCCATCTCCTCACGTCCCGGACCCATCGTTCCGCTCTCGGAACGCTTCCCCCATCCACCAGTGACGGTGGCCGCAGGGTTGGAGCGCTCCAACCACGGTGGTGCGGTCCAACTGAAGCACGGATAGCAAGACATCTCTCCCACCGGGCGACGAAGCGCCATCGCCGCATTCAGGTCGCCGTCGGCATGTCCAGCGAGGCCGCCTGCTCCTCGTTCGGCTCGGGCCACCTCGAGGTGACCACCTTGTTCCGGCTGTAGAAGGCGACGCCTTCCGGCCCGTGGATGTGCAGGTCACCGAACAACGAGTCCTTCCACCCACCGAAGGAGTGGAACGCCATCGGCACGGGGACCGGCACGTTGATGCCGATCATCCCGACCTGGACCCCGCGCATGAAGCGGCGCGCCGCCCCACCGTCGCGGGTGAACACCGCGGTGCCGTTGCCGTACGGGTTGGCGTTGATCAGATCGATCGCGTCGTCGACCGTGTCGGCACGGAGCACGGACAGCACCGGACCGAAGATCTCGTGGGTGTAGACGTCCATGTCGGTGGTGACCTGATCGATGACCGTCGGTCCGACGAAGAAGCCCTGCTCGTGGCCGGGCACCGTGAGACCGCGCCCATCGACGGTGACCTCGGCGCCCTGCTCCTCGCCGCGGTCGATGAGCCCGAGGATGCGGTCCCGAGCGGCCGCCGTGATGACCGGGCCCATCTGGCTGCTCGGATCGAGTCCGGGGCCGACCGTCACCGCTCGCGCCCGGTCGTCGAGCACCTCGAGGAGTCGGTCACCGGCGGAGCCGACCGCGACCGTGGCGGAGATGGCCATGCACCGTTCACCCGCCGACCCGAAGGCGGCGGCAGCGAGGTGGTCGGACACGTAATCGAGGTCCGCGTCCGCCAGCACGATGGCGTGGTTCTTCGCGCCACCGAGCGCCTGCACCCGCTTGCGGTTGGCGCTCCCCCGCTCGTGGATGTAGCGGGCGATGGGCGTCGAACCGACGAACGAGAGCGCCTCCACGTCCGGATGGTCGAGCAGCGCGTCCACCGCGACCTTGTCGCCGTTGACCACGTTGAACACACCATCGGGGAGCCCGGCCTCCGCCCACATCTCCGCGACCATGGTGGAGAGCGACGGATCCCGCTCGCTGGGCTTGAGGACGAAGGTGTTCCCGCAGGCGATCGCGATCGGGTACATCCAGGCCGGGACCATCGCCGGGAAGTTGAACGGCGTGATACCGGCCACCACCCCGAGCGGTGAACGGAACGAGAACGAGTCGACATCGGTCGAGACCTGGTCGGTGTACTCCCCCTTGAGCAGCGTCGGGATCCCGCAGGCGTACTCGACCACCTCCAGACCGCGCTGCACCTCGCCCAGCGCATCGGAGCGCACCTTGCCGTGCTCCTCGGTGACGACCTCCGCGAGCTCTCCCGCCCGCTCGTGCATCAGGTGGCGGAAGGCGAACAGGATCGATGCGCGATGGCTGAGCGAGACCTGCGACCAGGTCTCGAAGGCACGCCGCGCCGCGCTGACCGCCGCGTCGACGTCCGAGGCCTCGGCCAGCAGCACCTCGGCCTGCTGCTTACCGGTCGCCGGATCGAACACGGGACCGGTTCGGGTGCTGTCACCGGCCGTCGCCCGGCCTCCGACCCAGTGCTGGATGGTCCTCATGCCGCGCACCTCTCGGTCGCTACCGGGCAACGGGTGGGCCTCATGGGCGCAGATGGGGGCGCTGCGCCACCCGCTGCTCGTCGTAGTTCGCGCGGGCCCGCTGCGTGCTCTGGAGATCGGACACCTCAGCGACGGGAACGTCCCACCAGCTCTCGCTGCTCGGGGCGCCCGCGAGCGGGTCGGTCTCGACATGGACGACGACGGGACCACCACGGTGGGCTCGCGCCTCCGACAACGCCTCGCGGAATCCCGCGATCCCATCGGCGTCGATCACCCGCGCGCCGAGGCTCGCCGCGTTGGCCGCGAGGTCGACCGGCAACCGCTCACCCTCGAGCCGGCCGGTGTGCTCGTCGCGGTAGCGGTAGCGGGTACCGAAACGCTGCGAGCCGACCTGCTCCGACAGGGCACCGATCGACGCGAAACCGTGGTTCTGGACGAGCACGACGATGATCTCTAGCCGCTCCTGGACGGCGGTGACCAGCTCCTGCGCCAGCATCAGGTACGAGCCGTCCCCGACCAGGGCGAACACCTCGCGGTCGGGATCGGCGAGCTTGACCCCCAGCGCCCCGGCGATCTCGTAGCCCATGCACGAGTAGCCGTACTCGACGTGGTAGGTGCCCGGGGCGCGTGTGCGCCAGAGCTTGTGCAGATCCCCGGGCATCGAACCGGCGGCGCACACGACGACACCGGAGGCGCCCACCGCCTCGTTGACGGCGCCGATCACCTCCGACTGGGCCGGGAGCGGGCGGTGCTCACGCTGGTAGGCAGCTTCGACCGCGTCGTCCCAAGTTCGTCGGAGCTGATCGACCCGCTGGCGGTAGGCGGCGTCGACGGTGTAACCGTCCAACTCGCCCATCAGGCGCTCGAGCGCGTCCTTCGCGTCGGCGACGACCATCGTCCCGGAGAGCTTGGCGGCGTCGACGCTGGCGACGTTGACGTTGACCACCTGAAGGTCGGGGTCCTGGAACACGGTCTTCGAGGCGGTGGTGAAGTCGCTGAACCGCGTGCCGATGCCCAGGACGAGGTCGGCCTCGGCCGCGATGGCGTTGGCTGCCGTCGTCCCGGTCGACCCGATCGCACCCAGCGAAGACTCGTGGTCGTAGGGCAGGGCGCCCTTGCCGGCCTGTGTCTCCGCGACGGGGATGCCGGTCGCGGCGGCCAGGCGTCCCAACTCGGCCGTCGCACCGGCGTAGTGCACGCCACCTCCGGCGACGATCAAAGGACGGCGGGCCGCCCGGATGCGGTCCACCGCGCGGCGCAGGGCCGCGGGCTCGGCGACGGGCCGTCCGACGTGCCACACACGGCGTTCGAACAGTTCGAGGGGCCAGTCCGCGGCCTCGGCCTGGACATCCTGGGGCAGGGAGATCGTGACGGCGCCGGTCTCTGCCGGGTCGGTCAGCACCCGCATGGCACCGAGCAACGCCGTCGGCAACTGCTCCGGTCGGTCGACGCGATCGAAGAACCGTGAGACCGGCCGGAAGGTGTCGTTGACGGTCGTCTCCGGGCCGAGGGGGTGCTCGAGCTGCTGCAGGACCGGGTCCGGACGACGGGTGGCGAACACGTCGCTGGGAAGCAACAGCACCGGCAGCCGGTTGATCGTTGCCAGCGCCGCACCGGTGACCATGTTGGTGGCCCCGGGTCCGATCGAACTGGTGCACGCCCAGGTGGTGAGCCGGTCGGACGCTCGCGCGTACGCCGTAGCGGTATGGACCATGGCCTGCTCGTTGCGGGCCAGGATGTAGGGCATCATCGCCGGGTCGTCGACCTCGCTCTGCAGGAGCGCCTGGCCGACCCCGGCCACGTTGCCGTGCCCGAAGATGCCGAAGGCGCCAGCGATCGTCCGGCACTCAGCGCCGTCCCGTTCGGTGTACTGCGCTGCGAGGAACCGCACGAGCGCCTGCGCCACGGTCAGTCGGATCGTGCCCATCAGCGGGACCCCGCAGGTGGCGCCGCGGTCAGCGGCAGTCGATGGTCCATCGGCTCGGATATCCAGGTGTCCCGGATCCAGCCGTGGGCCGGGTCATCGCAGATCCGCCACGCGCGCTCCGCACCGGGCCCGGCCATGGCGTTGAGGTAGTACAGGTCGTAGCCGGGGACCGCCATGGACGGACCGTGCCAACCGTGAGGGATCAGGACCACGTCACCGGTGTGGACCTCGGCGAGGACATCGATCGGCCGCTGCTGCGTGCCGTAGACGCGCTGATAGGCGATGCCCGGCCCGGTCGGTCCGTCCGCCACCTCGAAGTAGTAGATCTCCTCGAGGACGGCCTCACTTTCCCGCTCCTCGTCGTGTTTGTGCGGGGGGTACGACGACCAGTTCCCTGCAGGGGTCAGCACCTCGACGGCGATCAGGCTGTCCGCCTCGAACGAGTCCGGCGTGCAGAAGTTGACGACCTGTCGGGAGCACTGGCCGGCGCCTCGCAGCTCCACCGGCACGTCCGCAGCCGGGCCGTACCGTGGCTCCAGACGGCGGCGTGCCCGTGCACCGAGGATCGCGAACCGGCCCCCGGCCTCGCTGGCGACCTCGAGCTCGCTGTCACGAGGCACGTAGGCGAAATCGCTGACGGCCTGGAAGACCCCTTCGCGGCCATGCAGGTCGAACCGGTGATCGCCGGTGGTGACTGTGGCCGCTCCGACGAGGGGCAGGACCACGACCTCGTCCGGGCCGGTCGACCACCGGCGCGACCTGCCGGCCGGGAGTTCGAGCACACGCAAGCTGGTGTGATCCCAGCCGGCCCGCTCAGGATCGACGAGGAGCTCGAAGCCGTCAGCCCCGGCCGTACCGGCCGGTAGATGCAGCTCGGCGTTGCTTCCACTCATGCGTTGGTCGCCTCCTGTGTGGACTGCGGATGGACGAGGCGCGCGGCGGCGTCGACCGCCGCCGCGACATCGCCGTCGGCCGGGTACAGCAACGCCCGCCCCACGATCAAGCCGCGGACGCCGGGGAGCTCGAGCGCATCACGCCAGCGCGCCCGGTACTCGTCGGCGGGGTCGCTCGGATCACCGCCGAGGAGCAGCGTCGGCAACGTGGTGGCGGCCATGACCTGCGCCATGTCCTCCACGACGGGGAGCTTCAGCCACGTGGTACGGCTGGTCGCTCCCAGGCCGCTGGCGATCGCGACGGAGCGCACGACGGCCTGCGTCGACAGGTCGTTGACGACCTTGCCGTCTACCCGGCGGGAGAGGAAGGGTTCCACCATCGCCATCAACCCGTTGGCGGCCAGCGCGTCGATGGCCCGGGCGGAAGCTTCCAGGGTCGCCACGGTCCCGGGATCCTCGTGGTCGATACGTACGAGCATCTTGCCGCCGTCGAAGCGGTTGCTCGAGATGCTGGCGGCGTCGTAGCCGGTGAAACGGTCGTCGAGCTCGAACACCGAGCCGGCCAGTCCGCCGCGGTTCATCGAGCCGATCGCGACCTTGTGCTCGAGCGCCCCGAGCAGGAGCAGATCCTCGAGGACGTCCGCCGTCCCGAGCACGCCGTCCACACCGGGATGAGCCAACGCCGTGACCATGCGACGGAGCAACTCGTCACGCGATCCCATGGCCAACGGGTCGCCGCCGACGCTGATCGCCCCCCGCGCCGGGTGGTCTGCAGCGAGCAGGAGCAGGCGACCATCGGGCGGGAGTAACGCTCGCTGCTGCCGCGCATGGACGGCGGCGAGGATCGCCTCGGGCTCTCGGGCCCGTCGATCACGCAGACGCGCGAGATCCGGTGCAGCCGGCGCCGGATCACGCCCGTGGACGACGTCCGGTCCCCGCATCACGCTGCCTCGCCGAGCTCCGCCTCGACCTCGGCGGTGGTGGGCATCGCGGTCGAGCACTCGAGCCGGCCAGCCACGATCGCGCCGGCGACGTTGGCGAAGCGCAGGACGCGTTCGAGGGGCCAGCCCGACAACAGACCGTGGCAGACGGCACCGCCGAACCCGTCGCCCGCACCGAGCCCGTTGACCACCTCGACCGGATGCGGTGGTACCTCGACGGCCTCATCGGCGGTGCGTGCGAGCACGCCGTCCGGTCCCTGCTTGACGATCGCGAGCTCGACCCCGGCGTCCAGCAGCGCCGCAGCGGCCGCGTGCGGGTCGCGTTCGCCCACCGCGGTCTCGCACTCGTCGAGGTTGCCGACCGCGACGGTGACCTGCGGCAGGATGCGCTGCACCTCGGCTCGCGCGGCCTCCCGGCTCGTCCAGAAACCCGCCCGGTAGTCGAGGTCGACGATCGTGTGGGGAGCACGTGCACGGAGCTCGAGGGCGCGGTGATGGGCGGCCCGGCTCGGCTCCTGGGACAGCCCGGTCACGGTCAGCCAGAGGATGCCGGCCGAACGGATCGCGTCCGCGTCGAGCTCCTCCGGCCGGATCTCCAGGTCCGGAGCCTTGGGCTCCCGGTAGAAGTAGAGGGGGAAGTCGTCGGGTGGGAAGATCTCGCAGAAGGTCACCGGGGTCGGCAAGTCCGCCACCGCCGTGA